>JBBAMO010000181.1:0-2365 GCA_040402495.1 Rhodoluna sp. | reverse complement strand
TGCATGTGTTAAGCACGCCGCCAGCGTTCGTCCTGAGCCAGGATCAAACTCTCCGATAAAGTGTGTTAGCTAGAGGCAAGCCCCTAGCAAACTTTTCGACCGACCCTAAGGCCGGTTGGTTTGATCTGACTAGTTTCGATTGTCTGACAATCTATCTAATCCAAATTACTCTCGACAGGTTAGAAACAAGTTTCTAACGCTGCCTAGTTTTTTGGCATCGACATTGTGCACGCTGTTGAGTTCTCAAAGATCGGATGCGTCTGAGAGCTTTTCTTTCGATAGGCCTACAGAGCAACTTCACTAACTTACCACAATCCGGACGCGTGTCAAATACCGACACATATCTTTTTGGATAAGTTTTTCAATCATAAACGCGTAAGTGAAGCCAGTAAAGGCCCCACCCAGTTGTTTTCTGATTCGTTGTACTTGAGCCGGCGACCTAAACAGGTTTCGCCAAACTTTGGGCAACGAGTCATAACATTACGGCACGGTAACGACCAAGTCAAATCGAAATAGTCATTTTTCGGATGTTTTTTGAAAAAATAGGCGGGCCGCGCCTGTGCGAACGCGACCCGTCTATTTTTACTGATTACTTCTTGGCGCCTTTCGACTTTTTAGTAGCCTTGTTGGCAACCTTCTTGGCGACGTGTGCCTTTGCCACCTTGCTTGTAGCCTTCTTCGTAGCGTGGGCCTTAGCCGTTGAGCTCGAAGATGACTTCGCAGGCTTGGTGACGTCTGCAGCAAATGCGGCCGATGTCGATCCAAATGCCAGTGGAGCGGCAACCAGAAGAGCAATGAGTTTCTTGTTCATCTGTCATCCTTTCTTGAAGTGCGAGCGAGTGCTCACGAGAATGACGTTACAAATCTGGTTTAAATTTTTGATTTGAGAACTTTTAGATATTTCTGCGAAAAATCTCAGTTTCTGTGAAAAGCCTGTGAACGACTTTAGGCTCTAAAGATGCCCGCAAGGGTCTTCTTGCCGCGGCGCAGCACGGCGAAGCCATCGTGGAGCCAGGTATCTAGAGTGGCAACTTCGTCTTCGATCTTGACGTTGTTGATGTATACGCCGCCCTCTGCGATTGCACGGCGGCCAGCGCTGAGACTTGCCACTAGTCCGGTGTCGACCAGCAGCTGAGCGATAGAGCTGCCGCTGGTGGCATCGGTGTTGGGAAGTTCGCGAAGTGCGGCCTCAAGAGTTGCCGAATCAAGCGCCGAAAGATCGCCCTGACCAAAGAGTGCTGCGGAAGCATCGATGGCAGCCTGTGCTGCTGCTGGAGAGTGCACGAGTGCGGTGACCTCGTATGCCAACTTCTTTTGTGCGGCACGCAGGTGCGGGGCTTCGGCGGTCTGTGCGGCAAGGTCTTCGATCTCGGCCTTGCCGCAGAAAGTGAAAACCTTGAGACGGTCGACGACGTCGGCGTCGTCGACGTTTAGCCAGAACTGGTAGAAGGCGTAAGGGCTGGTGAGCTCGGCGTCGAGCCAAACCGCATTGCCCTCTGACTTGCCGAACTTTTGGCCGTCGGAGTTGGTAATCAACGGTGTTGCCAAGATGTGCGCGGACGCGCCCTCAACCTTGCGAATGAGGTCGGTGCCAGAAGTTAGGTTGCCCCACTGATCGCTGCCACCCGTTTGCAGAACGCAGTTGTAGCGACGGAAAAGCTCGAGGAAGTCCATTCCCTGGAGGATTTGGTACGAGAACTCGGTGTACGAGATGCCGTGTTCGGAGTTGAGTCGTGCCGAGACGGCATCTTTGCTGAGCATTTTGCCAACGCGGAAGTGCTTGCCGATGTCGCGCAGAAAGTCGATGGCCGACATCGGTGCAGTCCAGTCGAGGTTGTTCACCAGGCGTGCGGCGTGCTTGCCATCGAAGTCGAGGAAGCGTGCTCCCTGATCGCCCAGCTTTTGCACCCACTCGGCCACGGTCTCTTTTGAGTTAAGTGTGCGCTCGGCAGATGGGCGTGGGTCGCCGACCAGTCCGGTTGAGCCGCCGATGAGAAGAAGTGGGTTGTGGCCAGCAAGCTGAATACGACGCATGGTGAGCAACTGCACGAGGTTGCCCAGGTGCAAGCTGGCGGCTGTTGGGTCGAAACCGCAGTAGTAAGTAACTGGACCGGCCGCAAATGCAGCCTGAAGCTCGGCTTCGTCGGTGCTTAGAGCAACCAGGCCGCGCCACTGAAGCTCGTGCCACAACGATGCAAACGAGGCGTCGTTGCTCTGGCTAGCGAGGGTTGCTGAATCGGCCATTAGGCGTCTTTCTTTCCGACCAACTTGCGCAGGTTGGCGATTTGCTCGAGAACGCGAGGAAGTGCGGGTTCCGATGACCAGAGGAATTCTCGCGGTCAACACCGCAATCAGCAACGATGCC
>JBBAMO010000180.1:0-2377 GCA_040402495.1 Rhodoluna sp. | reverse complement strand
CTCAACTACTGGGCTCGCCGCGGCCTAGCCTCAATCATCAAGCCAAACGCCGAAGCGATTGCAGAGATTATGTCGCGAAGCCCATTGTGGCCAGCGTGACCGCCACCCTGCTTGATTCGCACGTCGTGCACCGAGATGTCTAACTCGTCGTGCACAACAATGATGTGGCTCGCGGCAACGTCGAAAAATTTGGCCAGATTGGCAACTGGTCCGCCGCTGGTGTTCATAAAAGAAAGCGGCTTGGCAAGAATAACTTTTGGTCCGCCAACGCCTAGACGCGTTTCGGCGATGACCGAGTTTGATTTGTGGGACTTAAAGCTGACTCCCACGCGCTTGGCTAAAACATCGAGCACCATCTGCCCAACGTTGTGCCGGTTGGCTGCGTAGCCGGGCCCGGGGTTACCGAGCCCGACTACGAGATAAGCCGAATTACTCAGCTGCAGCCTCGGTGCCAGCAGCGGCAGCAGCCTCTGCAAGCTCTTCAGCGTGGCCAGCAGCAGTAGATACAACCGAAGCGACTAGTTCGTCGTCGGCTAGGTCTAGCTTGGCTCCAGCAGGAATGATGATGTCCTTAGCAAGAACGTGGAATCCAGCGCCCTCCTTGTTGAACACAGCTTCTACGTACTCAGGGATGTGAGTTGCCTCAACCTCAAGCTTTACGGTCTTGTGCTCCAGATCGATGGTGGTACCGCTTAGCGACTCACCAACAATGTGAACAGGAACCTCAACGTGTACCTTCTCGCCCTTAACAACAACAACTAGGTCGATGTGCTCGATGATCTGGGTCACAACATCCTTGGTTGCAGACTTAACAAGAACAAGTTCCTTCTTGCCAGCTAGTTCAAGGTCGATGATTGCGTTCTTGTAGCGAAGCACAAGAGCAACCTCGTGAGCAGGAAGGGTGATGTGGCGTGGCTCGGTGCCGTGCCCGTAAATTACTGCAGGGGTGCGGCCAGCTGCACGAAACTTGCGTGCTGCGCCCTTACCGAAAGAGTTGCGAAGTTCGCCAACGAGGCTGTTGGTTTCAGACATGATTTATCCATTCCAGGCATTTGCCAGTTTGTTTGCTTTGGTTATCAACTCAAGCGTTGTCACGCGAGGATAAAGCCAGTTACTGGCATTACCCCGTCGATTACGGCTTCGAATCTTGCGACTCTTGGCCCTCGCCGTTGTATTGCCTCAAGTCTATCGGTCTCGGCGCAAGCCGACAACCCCGATGCCGCGGCGGCATCGTTGTGAGTTTGAATCTTGTTTAGGCGTGACCTGGGAACAGCGAGTTGACTGAGTCGTCGTCGAACACGGCGCTGATTGCCTTAGCGATTAGCGGAGCGATAGAAAGAACCTCGAGCTTGTCGAACTGCTTGTCTGGGCCAACCGGAAGCGTGTTGGTTACAACTACGGCGTCAACAGATTCACCCGAAAGGCGCTCTACCGCAGGACCCGAGAAGATTGCGTGGGTGGCGGCAACGATAACGCGAGCTGCACCGTTCTTCTTTAGGGCTGCAGCGGCTGCCACGATGGTGCCAGCGGTGTCGATCATGTCGTCGACCAGCAAACAGGTGCGGCCCTTAACATCGCCAACAAGTTCGTGGGCGGTTACCTGGTTTGGCACGTCTGGGTCGCGGCGCTTGTGAACAATGGCAAGAGGAGCACCTAGGCGCTCGGCCCAGATGTCGGCAACGCGCACGCGGCCTGAGTCTGGCGAAACCACGGTTAGAGGCTCGTGACCCCACTTGGCACTGACGTGGTCGCAAAGCATAGGTAGCGCCCAAAGGTGGTCTACCGGGCCATCGAAGAAGCCCTGAATCTGAGGTGTGTGAAGGTCTACCGACATAAGACGGTTAGCGCCGGCAACTTTGTAGAGGTCGGTTACTAGGCGAGCAGAGATTGGCTCGCGACCCTTGTGCTTCTTGTCTTGGCGGGCGTAAGGAAAGAATGGCGAAACCACGGTGATGCGCTTGGCTGATGCGCGCTTGAGTGCGTCGATCATCAGCAACTGCTCCATGAGCCAGTGGTTTACAGGTGCAGGGTGAGCCTGGATTACGAAAGCATCAACACCGCGAACTGACTCTTCGAAACGAACGAAGGTCTCGCCGCTAGCAAAGTCGTATGCGGTGGTTGGAATCAACTCGGTGCCGAGAAGTTCGGCGATTTCTTGGGCTAGTCCCTGGTGAGCGCGCCCGCTGAGCAGTGCCAGTCTTTTGCGACCTGTGATTGTTATTTCGCTCACCCTGGGGCTCCTGCTCTTAGTTTTTTGTTGAATCTTGGGCAGCCTTAGCTGCGGCCGAACCTGCACGTTTTGCCAAAACCCAGTCTGCGAGGTTTCGCTCGAGGATGCAGTCACCGAAATGGAGCTCGCCGAGCAGCGCGGCGGAGA
>JBBAMO010000179.1:0-2409 GCA_040402495.1 Rhodoluna sp. | reverse complement strand
CGGCGGCAGGAGCAAACAGAGTGTCGTCTTTGCCACGGCACACGTTGCCGGTTCTTGTGTTTGCGGATGCCGACCTCGACCGCGCGGCCGCGACCATCGTTGCTGCTGGTTACTTCAACGCCGGCCAGGACTGCACGGCTGCGACCCGCGTGCTGGTTCACAGGGATGTTCGCGAGGCATTCGTTGCCAAGTTGGTAGCCGAGGTGCGCGAGAACGCCAAGACGGGCATGCCAGACCGCGACGACATTCTGTTTGGTCCAGTCAACAACGCATCGCAGCTTGAGCGCGTGAAGGGCTTTATCGAGCGCCTTCCAGATCACGCCGAGATTGCGGTTGGCGGAAATGTGATTGAGTCTGCAGGCTACTTCCACGAGGCAACCGTGCTAACTGGGCTGAAGCAAACAGATGAGCACATCCAGAGCGAAATCTTTGGTCCGGTGATCACCGTTCAGGAGTTCGCCAACGACGACGAGGCAATGCGTTGGGCCAACGATGTCAACTACGGTTTGGCGTCGTCGGTGTGGACTTCGAACCACACCCGCGCGATGCGCTTTGCCAAGGGCCTCAACTTTGGCTGCGTCTGGATCAACGACCACATTCCGCTAGTAGCCGAGATGCCTCACGGCGGTTTCAAGCACTCGGGCTATGGCAAAGACCTGTCGATGTATGGTTTCGAGGACTACACACGAATCAAGCACGTAATGCACTACATCGGAGACTAAAAAAAGTTATCCACAGATTTAAATGTTTGGGGTTTGGGCTGAGGCTCAGACCCCAAACTATTTCTTGTGCAGGCAATCTGGCTCTTACCAGCACTGATCTCAGCGGTAGTTTTTTCGATTCGCAGCGGAGATTGGTTGATTGCCTTCATGACCGCCGCTTCGCTGATCCTTTCGTCAATTATCTCGAAGCGGCGGTCACCCCAATCGGCCGATTCCGCCCACCAAATCAGCTACCGTCGGAATCGCATCTATCTAGACGGCAAAAAGCTTCCCAAAAGTTCGCTCTTCTGGCTTCCCAGCTGGAACCGAATGGTTCTGCAACACATCCGGGCGCAACCCGCGGCCCACAAGCTAGCCAGCCTTCTGCAAAGGGCAAAGGCACAGGGTTTTCGAAGTTCAACCGCTGGCAAGTTGAGAGTTTGGCTGGGTGTATGTGAGAGCCAAGACTTTGAGCTCGATCTAGTTCAAGACGGCCCGCACATGTTTTTGGTTGGCCCAACTGGCAGTGGCAAAAGTCAGTTTTTGCGCCTACTGCTCACCTCTGCGACCTCAACCCATTCACCCGCTAGGTTGCAACTGATGGTCGCCGACTTCAAAGGCTCGGCACTTCTGCAGGGGTTGACGTTCGATGAATGGATGCTCATGGAGGTAGACGACTTGCAGCCCGAACGCCAGCCCGACTTCTGGAATCGGCTTTCTGACGAGCTAACCTTGCGCGAGACGCGCCTCAAGTTAGAAAACAAAAGCGCATTCGATTACACCGACCCATCGCACCCGCAACTGCTGGTGATAGTCGACGAAGTTGCAGCCGCTTGCAAGACCTCGGCACGCGTTGTCGAAGTCTTGTCTGCGGTAGCCTCGAGAGGCCGATCGCTTGGTGTCGTGCTTGTGGTGGCAAATCAGGGACTCTCGCAGGTTCCTCGAGAGTTATTGCTCAACCTGCGCTTGCGCGTGGCCTTGGCTGGTACCGACCTTGTGGAGTTGGTTCAGCTCGGCGGGCAGTCTAAGAAAATCACAAACTCGCAACCCGGATGGCTGGCCGCCAGGCTAATCAATCAGGCAGGCCCAGACCAAGATTTTGACTTTGTGTTGCTAAGCCAAGATTGAGTCGAGGGCTACCGCGTTCATGCCGTGGGCAACTGCCACGGCATCGTTGACTAGCTGACCATCGTGAGTACTTAGGCCAAGCGCCAGCGAAGCATCCTTGCGGCACGCCTCGAGCCAACCGAGGTTGGCAAGTGCGCGAGCGTAGGGGAGGGTTGCGTTTGTAAGAGCAAAAGTAGAGGTGTGAGGAACCGCGCCTGGCATGTTGGCAACGCAGTAAAACACAGCCTCGTGAACCTTGAACGTTGGTTCGGCGTGCGTGGTGGCGTGCGAGTCTGCAAAGCAACCGCCCTGGTCGATGGCGATGTCAACCAAAACCGCACCCGGACGCATCTTGCGAACGTGGTCGTTGGTAACCAACTTTGGAGCCTTGGCGCCAGGAATCAAAACCGAGCCAATTACCAAGTCGGCGTCTACAACGGCGCGCTCAATTTCGTAACCATTGCTCATGATGGTGCGCAAGCGGCCGGCGTAGTGGTGGTCAAGTTCGCGAAGGCGGTTGAGATTTGTGTCTAGCACGGTAACCTCGCAAGAGCGCGGTCATCCTCGTTTGCGCATGCGTCATGCTGTTTTTCACATCAAC
>JBBAMO010000178.1:0-2418 GCA_040402495.1 Rhodoluna sp. | reverse complement strand
AAATGTCCGAGGAAGTTTCAAACCTCCTCAAGAGGCTCGCTGAATCCGAAGCTGCGCACTCGAAATCCGAAGCTGCTCGCATAACCGCTGAGCAGTACGCTGCTGAACTCTCTAGGAGCCTCGAGGCAATAAACCTCTCTCTCAAAGACCGCGTCGATGTATCTTCGACGTTTGCACAGTCGTCGGCTCTGATCACGCGTACGTCGCTGAACTTTCCGAGCGAACGTCTCCTCTCGCCGACCTCCACCGATGCGCCTTGCTTTATCGAGGGCGACTACGCCGCGCTCCTCGATGCGCCAGTGACTCTGCCCACCAACTCTACGCTTGCGTTGGATTTTCGGCGAGTTCTTATCGCGGGCGGCACTGCACGCGAAATTATGCGAGAGTCGAACATGTACGTGCTCGCCACATCCATCCTTCCACGCTTCGCGAAGACGGTGGGCTCTCCCTCCGGCGACATGACAGCGTCAGCAATCTTTACAAATGCCTCGCTCCGATCGTCCTTGTGGTCTTTTTCGAGCGGTTGCAAGCCTGAGTTACACGTTCGCGCCGCTGCAGGCGATGACGGCGAGCCAAAGTTCCGACCTGCCTACAATGGTGAACTAAAGTCGGCAGGCGACAGCCGTGCACTCGAGCAGGCGGCCTACTATGCGGCCATGGACATGGTGCGTGTGTTCTTCCCTGCGAGGGATAACGCACCATGCAAGCGGCGCTTCTTTTCGCGAGCGCCTCTCGGCTTTGCGCTGGTTGCCTTCCCGCACGTCGGTTACTTTATCGCGCTCGAGTGGATCGGTAAGCTTCTCGTGTCACCCGTGTCGGCACCATTCCTCTTGGGCAGCACGGCGCACAGCGCTGCCGCCGACGCTCTTCCTGACGAGAGGTATGATGATCCGTATGAGCTCAACGAGTCGCTTGAATGGGTCACACCGAATAATTCTGATAAGACTGACCGCGTTGCATGGAGCATCTCTGATGGTGTCTTCCGCAAGCTCGTGCGCGGCGATGCTCGATCGGGTGCCGCCTTCTCTTCCATGTTCCGAGCCTACAAGCGGCTTAACGAGGTGTTGAGCACTCATGAGCCGCCAGAGAGCCTGCACCTCATCGCTTACGCACGGCTCTACTTCGGTGCGCATGAGCTGCTAATCGAAATGCCTGCTGTGGCTGGTCGCGAGGCTACAGAGGATGATATGAAGGGTGTCGGAGACGGCAAAGTGCTATCTAACGTTGCCGCGACGTTTGTATGGCTCGCACGGCGCTGCCTGGTGCACGTGGATCTGCGAGCGCCGAACGTGATTGTCGACGCAAATGGCTACCCATGGCTCGTTGACTTTGATGACATGGTGGTAACGCCAGAGGCCGTCAACTCACTTGAGGGCTTTCGGGACGTGCTGCAAAGCTTGCCTGCCGCCACAGAGCTTTGCACCTTCGCGACGAGCTTCCTTTCTGGCGGGCAGTCCGAAATCTCGGCGGCCCTTGCGGAAGCCTTTGACAGGGTTGAGACGTGAAATTTCACTACGGCAGCGGCAACGACGGCGTAAACGTGCGTCAGTCATATCAACAACAATGCCTTTTTTCCATCAAGAGTCCTAGGAACAATGGATCATATTTCTTTCTCTCTATTCTTACTCTTTAACCCTAAGACTATAAAACTCTATGTTACACGGCTTACTTATTCACCTTCTTTTCCACTCTTTGATTTTGAACACGTGGGTCGATCCGATCACAAACACGTTTCTGTATTCAAGCAGCATGTTTCAGGCAAGGATTCATCTCTGTGGAAGATTGAAGCACTCTTCGTTTGACTCACAAGGGACAATCTCAATCATGTACGCATATTCCTTCCAGCGGTGTCATTGCATTTATCGCATTGGATGCAATCTTGCCTCATGACGTATTTTTTTCCTCTCACCGTTGTACGTGAAACATTGAAGCAATACTTTACAGACTCCTCATATTATTCGACGGGAGGGACCAAACCGGGGGCGAGGGGGGAGGGGGAGGGGGGGTTGCGTGCTCTTTTGACCGGGCCACAAGCCGCTTGTGTGGTTTGTACCCATTTGATTTTGTTCAGTAGCTCTCTTGAATGACTTCTCCCTGTCATTGACTCCTGCTTGTCGTCCTGATTTTTTCCCCCCATTATTTCACAACTCCAAAAAACTCTGTCATTTCCACATTGTTAGCAACTAAGTCCCTACGTTTCGTTTACACATCGCATATCGCTTCAATTTTTTCGGATCGTTTGTTCGTTCAAGTTCTCAGAACTAAACGCCAGAGTATATCGCACCCAACCATATACATAATCCTTCTTCGGATCTGACCCTGTCCTTCGCCAAGCACGTCATCTTCTCGTTTATTCTCGTCGGAAATGTCCGAGGAAGTTTCAAACCTCCTCAAGAGGCTCGCTGAATCCGAAGCTGC
>JBBAMO010000177.1:0-2430 GCA_040402495.1 Rhodoluna sp. | reverse complement strand
ACCAAGTAGTAAGCAGGTTCAGCACTAAAAAGTTTGGGTCGTTCGTTGGCAACAGGGACATGAAGGCCGGCGTTGCCGTGCAACTAAAACTTGCCATCGATGTTGCCCAGCCAAACGTCGACATCACCTGGGTGTTTTACGACCACGAAGAAGTTGACGCATCGCTGAATGGTCTTGGCCGTTTGTCGCGCAATCGCCCTGAACTTTTGGAGGCGTCGTTTGCTGTGCTCTGCGAGCCGTCGAACGCACAGGTTGAAGGTGGCTGCAACGGAACAATGCGCGTGGATGTTCGCACGCGCGGCGTGAAGGCTCACTCGGCACGACCTTGGATGGGCCAGAACGCAATCCACAAGGCTGGCGAACTGCTCACCAAGCTGCACACTTTTGAACCAGCCACCGAAACCGTGGATGGCCTCGACTACCGCGAGAGCCTAAATGCTGTGGTGATTTCGGGCGGCATCGCCACCAACGTGATTGCCGACGAAACGGTGGTTACCGTCAACTACCGTTTTGCTCCCTCAAAGAGCGTCGAGCAGGCCTTTGCTTTCTTGCAAGAATTTTTTGCCGGCTACGAGGTTGAGCTGCTCGACTCGGCAGCAGGTGCTCGACCAGGCCTTGAATTGCCAGAAGCGGCGGCTTTTGTTGCGGCTACCGGTTCGACTCCAAAGCCTAAATACGGCTGGACCGACGTTGCCAGATTTAGCGCACTGGGTATTCCGGCGGTCAACTTTGGCCCTGGCGACCCAAACAAGGCTCACGCCGACGACGAGTTTGTTGAAGTCGCACAGATTGTTTCGAGCGAATTGGCTCTTCGCAGCTGGCTAACCACCTAGCCATTGTTTGGCTGGTTGTTACCAATCTGAAACTAGGCATTTGCCCTCGGGGTATTTTTCGGTGCAAATCTGTGAGAAAATTAAGGTTCTGGCGTTTTTGCCAAGCAACAAGGAGTTATAAATGGCAGCAATGAAGCCGCGCACTGGTGATGGCCCTATGGAAGCAGAACGCGAACTTAGGGGACTAATCATCCTTCGAGTACCTCTAGAAGGCGGAGGCCGTTTGGTGGTTTCTGTAAACGACGAAGAAGCTAAAGAACTTTATGCACGACTTGCAGAAGTCGTAAAGAAGTAGGCATTCAAACTAAAAAGCCGGTCACGAAAGTGGCCGGCTTTTTGCATGAATCTATTTGCGCTTGCTGGCTAGCAGCAGGCCGTCGCCGATTGGCGACATAGCCGACACGAAGTCGTCGTTGTTCAAAAAGAATCGCAGCGCATCGCGATAGACGGCGGTTGTCTCGTCGCGGATGGCAGGGTCTGGCACTCTGTCGCGCCAGAGTGCGTGCGCGATAGCGATCACTCCGCCTGGGCGCAGCAACCTGGATGCTTCGTGCAACTGAAGTTCTAGAGTTTCGCGGTCAGCATCCAAGAAAACTAGGTCGTATGCCGAGTCGGCCATATTCGACATGACCTCACTGGCCTTGCCATTGATCACGCGGGTTCTTGTGGCAGCAACCTTGCCGTCTCTAAACGAGGCCTTTGCTGCAACCTGGTGCTCAGACTCGGTATCGATGGTGGCAAGCACGCAGTCGGCGTTGCCGCTGAGCAGCCAAAGCCCTGAAAGTCCGGCACCGGTTCCTGCCTCAACGATTGCCTTTGCCCCGATAGCCGAAACCAGCATGGCAAGGTGCGCTCCGGTTGCCGCGGTGATGCATTCAATGCCGATTTCGTCGGCACGAGCACGCGCCCGAAGCATTGCGTCGGTTTCGTCGACGAACTCTTCGGCGTATTTCCAAGAACTGATTTTGTCTACCATCTCAACCAAAGCATAAAGGCGGGTCGGCTCTTAGCCTTGGAGGCGAGCAGTGGATAACTGCGAGTAACCTAGAAGGGTGTTTGGACTAAGCGGCGAAAAGCTATTGATTCTCGGAATCTTAGCGGCGTTCCTTTTGGGACCCGAAAGACTGCCCGAGTATGCCCGCAAGTTTGCCCAGTTCATCAAATCGCTTCGCAAGATGGCCGACAACGCCAACAGTCAGCTCAAGGGCGAACTTGGCGAAGGCTACGAGGATGTCGACTGGCGCAAGCTAGACCCGCGCCAATACGACCCGCGGCGCATCATCCGTGAAGCGCTTTTAGAAGACGACAAAGAAGCCGCATCAGAGATCGCGCGACCAAAGAAACAGGCACGCCTAACCGAAGGTCAGAGTGCGCCGTTCGACTCTGAGGCTACCTAGCCGAAACGCTTCAAGAAAGCCGACAGCACCTTCATGAGCGGCGCCATCGCCTTGTAGTGACGGCCACGAGTTGGCAGAGCAAAACCGTAACGAGCAACACCAATCGTGCGTGAATCGGTGTATCTAAGAATTCCGTAGCGGCCATTTCGGCGAGGCTGTAGCCGGCAACCTTCTGGGCGGCAGCCATTACCTGCTCTTGG
>JBBAMO010000176.1:0-2473 GCA_040402495.1 Rhodoluna sp. | reverse complement strand
GAAACTAGCTGCTTCATGCGTGTAGGTTCGTTGATCACCCAATAGTCGAGTTTCAGACCGGCCTGCCGGGCAAACCTAATCAACCTTGGATGCGTTAGCTGCATGCCCATAAACGCCTCAGGCAACTGCAATGCTTGAATGCTGCTGGCAAATTGCCTAAACAGCGCAAATGCACCGAGCCTTGCTGCCAAATACAAAGTCAGCATGAGCGTGGCGTCGGCACTAGTGGCAACAATGGCGTCCCTTGAAGCAAGAAGTCGTAGGGCGCGTCTGCGACGACGTCCCGAAAACGAAGAAACCAAAACGCGATCTGCCGCTTTCGCCTTCAATATGGCTCGCACAGTGGGCTCGATAGCGTTGGCTCGTTTGATGTCGATGTTGAATCGCGCCTCAGGAAAGCGCTCTAAGGCCTCCAAGAGGGTCGGAATGCGCTGTTCGCCAAGGCGAATCTGGCTGATCTGCTCATAACCAATGCCGTCAACCCTTCCACGGATGCCAGCAACGCGCTGTAGGTCGTCGTCGTGAAACACCATCGCAACGCCGTCGCTCGTTGCTTGTATGTCTGTCTCAATGTGGGTCGCCCCTGCCGCTAGAGCTCGCTCGAAGGCTGCCAAGGTGTTTTCTGGAGCGGACTCTCCAGCGAAACCGCGGTGAGCAAAAACGTGAACGCCGGCGGGGGAGAAGTAGGCAAAAGGCTTGTGTGAATCGTTCATTTACACTCCTAGCGAGCCTCTTGGCGTGGTCGCAACGCGACACATACAGTTGTCGAATGGACTTCAAACTCAATGCTAAGTCGCTGACGGCCTTGGCGAGACTAATGCTCGGGCTTTTTATTTACGGGCTTGGTTTGGCATTGATGGTTGAGGCTCAGGTAGGAATCGCTCCTTGGGATGTATTCGCTCAAGGAATCTCGATTCAGACCGGCATCACCTACGGATGGGCATCCGTGGTGGTCAGCATCATTGTGTTGATTGCCTGGATACCGCTAAAGCAGCGATGGGGCATAGGTACGGTACTAAACGGGCTGCTCATTGGTCTTTTTGCCGACTTTTGGATGGAAATACTTCCTCAGAACAACGGTTACCTGTTTCAACTGGCACAGTTTTGCCTCGGTTTGCTGGTTGTAGCGCTGGCCACTGGTCTTTATATCAGCGCAAAACTGGGCACCGGGCCCAGAGATGGACTGATGATTGGCACTCAGCGCCTTTTGGGCTGGAAGTTCTGGCAGGTTCGCACGATGTACGAGGGAACCGTTTTGACCATCGGTTGGCTTATGGGTGGCCAAGTGCGTGAAGGCACCCTGATTTTTGCCGTAGCCATCGGTTATTTGATGCAAGCGTCGCTAAAACTATTCAAATTCATCGATCCACAGGCCAAATAGCTTGAAACCAGGTCAACACCGTCCTACGGCTCGAATCATCCTCAGAAACCATCAGGGGCAGGTTTTCATGCTGCTCACACACTTTGACCCCGAAATTGGCCTACCGCCACGCTGGATAACCCCTGGTGGAGGCATCGACGCTGGAGAAACAGCCAAACAGGCCGCTGTTCGCGAGCTTTTCGAGGAAACCGGGATTTTGGTCACCCAAGAAGAGCTTTCAGAGCCAATCTGGAATACCAGCGGACGTTGGGATTGGTCTGACGGCAATTTTCACACCTACGAAGACACATTCTTTGTTTACGAAGTCGAGAGTTTCGAACTCGACGATTCTCACTGGACTCAAGACGAATTCCGCGACATTCTCGAAACCCGGTGGTGGAACATCAAGGATTTGCTGCAAACGAGCGATTCGGTAGCACCACACGGGTTGGCTGAGTTTTTGGGTGACCACTTCTCAAACCACTTATAGTAATGACCGATAATGAACATTATGTAAAGTAATGTTTATTTGGCCACTACCCCCAAATCTATTAACAATGGGGTGTTTGACTAAGACTGCGTGGCGGCGATCCAGGTAGAAAGTTTCTCTGCCGCCGCACCAGAATCCAGTGCAGCGCGAACCTTGGCTACGGCAGCAGCAAAACGCTCAGTGATGTCGATCGAGCCTTGCGAAGCATCTTTGGCTAGTTCGTAGGCAACTACCCCGCCGGCGGCATTCAAAACCACGATGTCGCGAACCGCATCGAGGTTTCGGTCTGGAGTTTCCTTGCCAAGCACCATGCGGGCCACCTGGGCGTTGAAATGCGCGTCGCCACCCACCAAATCGGCAACCTGGCAGCGGGGAAGTCCCAAAACGGTCGGATCTAGCTCAAATTCGGTCACCACTCCCCCAGAAACCTGCCAAATATGGCTGTTTCCGGTGGTGGTTAGCTCATCTAGACCGTCGGAACCCCTAAAAACAAGGGCTGTGCGCCCGCGAGAGGCCATTTCGGCGGCCATCAGCGGCGCAATAAACGGGTTCGACACACCCAAC
The DNA here is from genome assembly GCA_040402495.1 of Rhodoluna sp. Taxonomy (GTDB): domain Bacteria; phylum Actinomycetota; class Actinomycetes; order Actinomycetales; family Microbacteriaceae; genus Rhodoluna. Next base: position 59 of record JBBAMO010000176.1, on the reverse strand, counting down.
GAGGTAGCAATTGGCTGCGCTGGGTTAGCCAGCGGGCCCAAGAAGTTAAAAGTGGTCGG
>JBBAMO010000175.1:0-2477 GCA_040402495.1 Rhodoluna sp. | reverse complement strand
CCGCAGCGATGCTTACGGCAGACCGCCTTCTTGATGTGAGTCGCCGTAACCGCCACGCGCCGCGGCAATCTCGCTGTTTGAGCGCCCGAGCGCTACAAGCTTGAACACCTCGAGTTGCGAGCGTGAGACGTCGCTGAGCGCGTGCGCCTTTTTGTCATCGCGGAATTCGCGGCTCACGCGGTCGCGCAGAGCAGCCTCGATGGCAGAGCGAAGTACGCCAGACTCTGCGATGCGGTCTTTCACGAGGTAGGCAGCATTTCGCGGGATCACCTTGTTATCGACACCAACAACTCTCGGTTCGGGAATGTGGGTTAGAAACACAAGGCCGATTTCCGGGCTGTTGCGACGAAGGATGAGCGCTAGGTCGATGCCGCTAGGGCCATCGCCAAGTTCGATGTCGAGAAGCGCGATGTCGGGGTCAAAGTCGTCGGCAACTCGCCTTGCCTCGGCAGCGTTTGCCGCGCTGGCAACAATGAATCCTTCGGCTTCAAGTGTGTTCGAAATTAGCACCCGCAAAAGCGGTTCGTCTTCAACGATGAGCACTTTACGTTCGAACTTAACCATGTGTCTATGTTTACACCCAGCCTTCAAGCCAGCGCAGATATGTTCGTAATAGCGACCATGAGAAAGTTATCCACAGGCCCAAAAAAGTTTTTCGGAATTGTTCTAATCTGACCTTCCACATGACGAAAGGTCAGACAAATGGTTACAGAACACCAAGTAATAGCAATCATCGCAACACAGGCAAACATCGTTGGCGAAGCATCCGTGCCAAGCCAGGCACAGCTTGCCGAAACCATCACCGCAATCGAGTCAACCGGTTTGGTAGACCTTGTTGTGGTGTCGGGCGACAACCAAGAGTTGCTCAACACTGCTCAGCAACTAGATGCCGTGAACCACGAGTTCGTGTGCATCGGTGTTGGGCAGGCTGCCAGAGCCGATTTGGTTGCCACGTTGATCGACGGAGTTGAAACCTTTATCGACCCAGAAACCTGGGTGCTGATGGTCGATGCTGCTGCCGACAACAGCCAAACTGCGCAGGTGATTGCGCAGGCCATCCAGGTTGTGGGCGTAAGCCCTGCCGCAAAAGCCGTGCACACCAAGCACCCTTCGAACCTAATGCTGTTCAAGGCTGGCGCTTTCTCGGTGGCGGGTTCAATGCCAATTGCCGGATCTATCGACCTTGCGGCAATCGGCTAGCGCAACATTGCGCAAAGTGGCATAAATAAAGAGGGTTTCGTGTTGCACTAGAAGCACACGAAACGAAAGACCTCGCAACATGAAGTTTGGACTCGACACCTTTGGTGGCATCACATCTGACGCAAACGGAAAAGAAAATTCTGCAGCTCAGGTAATCAGAGACATCATCGAGGAGGCAGTGCTTGCCGACCAGTTGGGCATCGATGCGTTCAACATTGGCGAGCACCACCGACCAGACTTCGCGGTTTCGGCACCCGACACCATCTTGGGGGCCCTTGCAACTGCCACTAATAACATTCAGCTGGGCACCGGTGTAACTGTGCTTTCAAGCGAAGACCCTGTGCGAGTGTTTCAGCGGTTTGCCACCATCCAGGCGCTCAGCAACGGTCGTGCGGAGATTACCGCCGGCCGAGGCTCGTTTATCGAGTCTTTTCCGCTGTTTGGCTTCAACCTGAGCGATTACGCAGCGCTTTTCGAAGAGAAGCTCGAACTGCTTGTCGAACTGCTCAAAGAGGATGCGGTCACATGGAGCGGCAGCATGCGTGCATCGTTGACCGACCAGCAAGTTTACCCAAAGACCGAAAAACCGATCGGCCTTCGCGTTGGAGTTGGCGGTAGTCCCGAGTCCGTCATTCGCGCGGCTCGCTTGGGAATTCCGATGGCGCTGGCCATCATCGGTGGCGACCCAGCCCGATTCGCTCCGTTCGCAAAGCTCTACCGCGATGCATTGGCGCAACTGGAACGCCCTGAGCTTCCAATCTCGATTCACTCGCCTGGACTCATCACTGAGACCGACGAAGAGGCAATCGAAATTGGCTGGCCAGCCTATCGCGAGTCATTCGGCAAGATTGGCAAGGAGCGCGGCTGGGGCGAGACCAACCGTGAGCACTTCTTAAGTGAAGTGAGCACCGGATCGATGTATTTTGGATCACCCGAAACCGTGGCAACAAAGATTGTGCACGCCATTACGTCAATCGGAGCAAGTCGCTTTGATTTGAAATACGACAACGGCCCTCAGCCGCACTCGGTTCACATGACCACAATTCGTCTGTATGCCACAGAGGTAATTCCGCGCGTGCGTCACGCGCTGGCAAAACTTTAGGGTTGCTTGCGTTTGGCGGGCTTAGCCGCCGATTTCTTTACGGGCTTAGCCGGCTTCGAAAGCAGCGCGGTTCCAACGAAGACAGAGTTGTCTGGCAGGTCTTTGGTTACAACCGAACCGCAAGACCGTGGCCGCCTCTGCAGGTGTTGCAACATTTAGTGGTCTGTCGCTAGCC
>JBBAMO010000174.1:0-2489 GCA_040402495.1 Rhodoluna sp. | reverse complement strand
GGCTTTGATGCGTGGATTATGGACAAGCTCGTAAGGCTTATGCCAGAGCGCGCACCGCGCATAATCTACGACCAGATGAAGTCGATTCTTCCAAAATAGGTCGTCTGTGAATCTCTGAGGAGACAAAGGCAATCACTGGTTAGGATTGTCTAAACGAGCACTCATCTTCGAGACTCAAACTTGTCCAATCACCAACGGAGTTCAATTTGCAGCCTGTCAGTTACGCATTGTTTGAGACGGTTTCTCTTGTTGTAATGGTTGTAATTTTGCTTGCCGACTTGCTCATTGTTGGTCGCAAAGTTCACATTCCTAGCGCTAAAGAATCGGCCCTTTGGGTGACTTTCTACGCTGCACTAGCTGCGGGTTTCGGTTTCTTGTTGCTCAAGCTGTTCGGTCAGCAGATTGCAACCGAGTTCTTTGCCGGCTGGCTCACCGAGTACAGCCTTAGCATCGACAACTTGTTTGTCTTCATCATCATCATGAGCCGATTCTCCGTGCCACGAAAGCTGCAGCAAGAAGTACTCATGGTCGGTGTTGTCATGGCGTTGGTACTTCGCGGTATTTTCATCGTCGTTGGCGCGAGCCTCATTGAGCAGTTCTCATGGATCTTCTACATCTTTGGTGCGTTTCTTCTTTACACCGCCTACCACCAGGCTTTCCGCACCTCCGAAGATGAAGAAGAATCAGAAGGTCGCCTCCTGACTTGGCTCCGTTCAAAGATGTCGGTGTCGCAACTCTTCGACGGAAGCAAGCTGCGCACCGTGGTAAACGGCAAAAAGATGCTCACGCCAATGCTGTTGGTATTTGTGTCTATTGCAGCAACCGACGTGATGTTTGCATTCGACTCCATCCCGGCCATTTTCGGAATCACCGAAGATCCGTTTATCGTGTTTGCAGCAAACCTGTTTGCGTTGATGGGGCTGCGCCAGCTTTACTTCTTGCTTGGTGGCCTGCTTGATCGTCTGGTCTACCTCAAGTACGGGATTGCCTTCATCCTAGGTTTCATCGGCTTCAAACTCGTGGCGCACGCCATGCACGTGAACGAGCTGCCGTTCATCAATGGTGGCGAGCACATCGACTGGGCTCCAGAGATTGACACCAACTTCTCTCTAGGCGTGATCGTTGCTTCAATCGCGGTTTCGGCAGTGGCGTCGTTGATGGCAACCAAGAAAGACAACAAACTAGGCAACTAACAGCCTCTAATGTTCCTTTCGGTATACATTCAACATCGCAGGTAATTTCTTCCAAAATAGTCTTTTCCCATGATCTTCAAATTGGGTAAAAAGACTTCGCAAACTCTAACTTGGGCGTTTGGGGCCGTTTCGGTTCTCACAACATTGCTGTTTGCGGGTCAGGCATTTGCAGTGAGTGGACTCACCACCAATATCTCCACGAGTGCCGTGGTTGCAGGTGGAAAAGTAGACCTAACCACTCAGATCCCAGCGGTTAGCGCGATAGATTCTTCAACCCAAGAAATCATTCAGAACATAGACAGCACAAAGGTGCGCCTCACCTCGGCTGCCGACGTAGTAGCGCCGTCTGGCTGGACCATTTCATACTCCACAGATGGCTCAACGTTTGTTTCTTCACCCAGCAGCTGGGCGGCAGTTGTTAAGGTCAAAGCCACCGGCTCTGTTAACTCAGGTGGCGCAACGCTCGATGGAAAACAAATCGTAACCACGACGACAACTTCGCCCGGCACCGTGAACACAGTTGGTGGCGCAGCCCGCTCCGGCGGCGACGGATACGACACCGAATTCGACAGCCGTGGCTACATTTACAACACCTATCACCACGACTACGCAAACGGTGGCCTGGACTGTCGAAAGCGCTCGGATGGATCGTTCTGCAGCGCGAACTGGCCATTTGGGCTTGCCAGCGAGGGTTTCCACTCAAACTTTGCATCCACACAGTACTTTGATGAGGTTTACAAGCACCTGTGGTTGCCTGTATCAGACCGCCTCACCGGAACAGGCTTTCTCTGCATCGATGTATCAAATGTAGAAGTACCCGCCTACTGCGGCGGATCAAAAGCAGCGGCATGGCACATGGTTCAAAGTCGTGCGAACGCAAATGAGGCTGGTGTCACAGACATCATTGCAAGTAACGGCAAGGTTTACGCCTGGGACATGCTCGCGCCGCGCGTGCTTTGCTACGACTACCTAGCAAACAATGGTCAGGGTGCGGCGTGTGCATCGATGCCTTCGTTCACCCGCCTGGTTGCAGGCACCACCCGCGCAACCAATAACATTCCTTACACCTACAGCACCTTCGAAACAGCATTCGGCAATGTTTACGGACAGCTAAACGGAGTTGCGATCTGCTTCAACGGCGCCACCATGGCCAAGTGTGGAGGTTGGGCAGAATATGACATGGTTTTGAGCACCAACGCTGCCACGAAGAAAATCATGTACATCCAGCCTTCGGCAAACGGCTCCGAGCACACATGCAAGATGTAGAAGTGCAGAAAAACAGTGGATAACTGGCAT
>JBBAMO010000173.1:0-2535 GCA_040402495.1 Rhodoluna sp. | reverse complement strand
GAAGGCCTCAACTAGCTTCGCGTCGAGTCACAGATCGCCAAAACTAGTGTTGATCAACCCTGTTTCTGCGCCGGCCCTCTCGGGTCCAAGAACAGTATTGAGCCAACTTTCGAGAATCTACTATCGCCTTGCAGCGGGACTGCCAGAACGCACCGGCCGTTGGTTGCTGTCGACAAAGCCGATTGTTTGGTTGGTCACCGAGTTCATGTTCATTGGCAAAGACAAGCCGCTCAAAACCTGGGTTGATGTGCAACACCAAACCTACTTCAGCAGATTTACAAGCACGAAGACTGCAGCTCAGGGTTTCGAGGCTTCAATCTCACACAACCTGAGTGAATACGCAGCGAACATCTCAACCGATGTCCTGTTGATTTGCGCGCAGCAAGACGACATCACTTCGATCGAACGTCAGCGCGAAGCGGCAGCACTTTATAAGCAGGCCACCTACGTAGAACTAGAAAACGTTGGCCACCTAACGCATTATCAGAGGCCTAACGAGCTGGCCCAACACACTCGCGATTTCATTTTGGTTCACGGATGACCACCTTCTTCGATGCACGATTTATCCGAGTTGGAGCACACGATGGAATCAGCCGCTTCGCCGCCAATCTCTTCGACGAACTTTCCAAGCTTCGGCCTATCACCGCAATAATCAACGATGAGCGCCAACTCAAGCACCTACCTCAAGGTTGCGAATTCATTTTGGAGTGCGCGCCAACCTCTATTCGCGAGCTCGGCCTTGCGCGCAGACTTAACGAACTCGGTGCATCGCTGGTGTATTCGCCTATGCAAACCACCGGAGCGCTTGGCAAAAAATTCAAACTGGTGCTCACGCTTCACGATTTGATCTACTACCGACACCGACGGCCGCCGCGAGAGTTTTCATCCCTGGTTCGTGCTCTCTGGCGCCTGTATCACCTGACCTACTTTCCAGCACGGATGCTGCTGCGCAAAGCGGATGCGCTGGTAACCATTAGTGAGACGAGCAAACATTTGATCCAGAGCGCAAAGCTATACCGAGGCCCTTTAGAGGTTATTTACAATGCGTCCGAGATGGTAGCGACCAATGGTGCGCGCCAAAAACCGAGCACGAACAAACTGGTCTACATGGGCTCGTTCATGGAATACAAAAATGTTGAAACACTGATTCGTGGAATGAAGGTGCTGCCCGATTATGAGCTGCACCTTTTGAGCGCAGTGTCGGCTGAAACTCAAGCTCGGCTGGAGGCCATCGGTGCGAAATCTAGCGCATCCTTGGTTTTTCACAACGGGGTTAGCGACAACGAATATCGTCAGCTACTAGGCGAAGCGTTTGCATTAGTTACGGCATCTAAAGACGAAGGTTTTGGGATACCACTGATCGAAGCCATGGCGTTAGGTACACCGGTGGTTTGTTCAGACATTGCAATTTTTCGAGAGGTAGCGGGAGAAGCTGCGCATTACTTTGAAGCGGATGAGCCTTATAGCTTCGCAAGCGAGGTTTTGTCGCTCTCCAAAAACTGGCCTAAAGCATCGCTGGCATCTCTAAAGAATGCTGAACGTTTTAGCTGGGGCGATTCAGCTAAGAAGCTCGACGCTCTGCTAACGAAAATCGTTTCCTAACGGCCTAGCCTCTAGAAACCCGCCAGCGAGTGGCCGTCGTAGTGCAAGATTTGCCAGCGGGCATCCTTGTAAACCAACTTGGTTAGAGACGTGTTGGCAAAGCGCTCTCCCTCTAAAGGCAGGCGCTTGTCGCTAGCGATGCGCACCAGCTTGCGGATAAACGCTCCATGCGAAACGGCTAGCACGCGCTTGCCGCGAAACTCTTCTGCAAATTCGTTGAGCATTCTGGTTGCACGAATCTCTAACTGCTCAAGATTCTCGCCACCGGGCACCCCAATCGCTGGGTCATAGAGAGTTTTCCACTCTTGGTAACTCAAACCCTCGGCTTCTCCAAAGGCTCGCTCAAGAAGGCGATCATCAATAATTAGTTGACCCAAGTCGTGGCTCTCGACAATTTGCTGTGCGGTCGCTCTAGCCCTCAATAGGGGAGAAGACACAACGAGGTCCCATTCGGTGGGTTTGATGGCTGCAGCGGCTGCCAGGGCTTGGCGTTGCCCCGTTTCATTGAGTGGGATGTCGCTGGTTCCCTGAAGTTTTCCTTCTACGTTCCAGTCGGTTTGCCCGTGGCGCAGAAGACCAAGAATGGTTTCAGACATCGAGTAGTGCTCCTAAAACTAGAGATGTGTTGGCTTCGATTTTTGCGATTGCCAGGTCGTCGGCCTTTGTTGGTCCGAGGTTGACAATCACAACATCGATTCCGGCACGATGAGCCCTTCGGGCAAAGCGGAGTCCGGAATTCACCTGCAGCGATGTTCCGGCAACAAGCAAAGCTTGAGACCTAAGCACCGATGTCATCGCGAACTCCACCGTCTGGGTAGGCACGGACTCGCCAAAAAACACGACATCTGGTTTGAGTAACCCCTGACACTTTTGGCAGTCAATGTTTACGCGAATGTAGTAGTCGCCAGCCGCAACTGGCAGACCGCTCTGAAC
>JBBAMO010000172.1:0-2574 GCA_040402495.1 Rhodoluna sp. | reverse complement strand
CCAGGAGGGATCTCTTCTAGGTGGTGCGTCACCATGATCATCGCCGGAGCGGTTGGTGCCGTTGCGTATGCGCCGATGATTCGGATGGTCTGTTCTCTAGCAGCCAGATCCAAACTTGCCACTGGTTCGTCGAGCAAAAGCAACTCGGGGTCCGTCATTACGGCGCGTGCAATTTCGGCTCGTTTCTTTTCTCCGTCGCTGAGTGAACCAAACGCTCGTTCGGCGAAGTCTTGAAGGTGCCATTCGGCCAGCACCCGACGGGCACGACGTTCGTCAACATCCTCGTATTTTTCGTTCCAACGACCGGTCACGGCATAAGAGGCGGTCATCACTGCATCTAGGACGCGCTCTGAGTTTGGAATCCTCACCGCCAAAGACGAAGATGCCAGTCCGATTCGTGTGCGTAGCTCGAAGACGTTCACTTTGCCGAGTGTTTCGCCAAGCACCTCAGCGCTGCCCGATGAAGGTTGAATCGTTGCTGCTGCCAGGCGCAGAAGTGTTGTCTTGCCTGCCCCGTTGGGACCAACGATAACCCAGCGCTGACCCTCAGAAACGGTCCAAACGATGTTGTGAAGGATCGGAGATCCGTCTCGCAGCACAGTAACGTCGGTCAGACGCATAACTTGATTCATCTTCACAGCCTATTTGTAAGAGGCGATGGCTTCTTGATAAACGCGAATAGTATCTTTGGCAACTGCGTCCCAAGAGAAGTGATTCTCAACGCGAGTGCGGCCCGCTGCGCCGAATTCTTTGATTCTGGGGTTCTCAAGCATTTCATTTAGCGCCGCTGCGAAGTCGCGCACAAACTTGGCCTCGTCTAAAGGTTTTCCTGAGCCATCCTGTAGCTGCTCAATCTCAACCAGAAGACCGGTCTCGCCATGCGCAACGACCTCAGGAATTCCGCCTGTTGCGGTGGCCACCACCGGGATGCCGCAGGCCATGGCCTCCAGGTTGACGATACCGAGCGGTTCGTAAATCGATGGGCAGGCAAAAACGGTTGCAGCCGACAACACAGCGATGAGTTCTTGGCGGCTAAGGTGTTTCTCCACCCAAATTACGTTCGAGCGAACCTTTTTGAGTTCTTCAACTAGTTCGGTGACTAGCGTCTGGATTTCTTTGGTGTCTGGTGCGCCGGCACACAGAACCAGTTGAACGTCTTCAGGAAGCTCCTTGGCGGCCTTCAAGAGGTATGGGAGGCCCTTTTGCTGGGTGATGCGCCCAACGAACACCACAGACCGCTGGTCGGGATCAACGCCCAGGTTGTGCACTAACTCAGGATTGCTTGCCGCTTGAAAGGCTTGCAGGTCGATTCCGTTGTGGACTACCGTCACCTTTTCGGGATCCAAGTCTGGGTATGCCCGCAGGATGTCTCGACGCATGCCATCTGAAACCGCGATGATCTTCGCAGCGCCCTCGTAAGCGCTCTTTTCTATCCAGGACGAAAGCGCGTAGCCGCCGCCGAGCTGCTCTTCTTTCCATGGGCGAAGTGGCTCGAGGCTGTGAGCTGTAATCAGGTGAGGTATGCCGTGAAGTTTGCTGGCAACATGCCCGGCGAAGTTTGCGTACCAGGTGTGCGAGTGCACAAGGTCGGCTCCTGCGACATCTGCAACCATCGCCAAGTCTGTATCCAGTGTCTGAACAGCGGCGTTATCGTGATTGAAATTCTCGGCGTGCGAGTAGGCGGTGGTGTCGTTTTCGTTTCGCTCTTCACCGAAGCAACGAACCTGAACCTCGATTGTTTTTCTCAGCACCTGCACTAGTTCTGCAACGTGAACTCCTGCTCCGCCATAGATGGCTGGTGGATATTCTTTGCTGATCAAATCTACGTTCTGGCCGTTTACGGTGAGGCGGCTTAGGTCGGTGTTAGAGCTGAGGGCAAGAACGTTTACGGTGAAGGTGTAAGCACGGATGCTGCCGTTGGCCGCAGTGACACGAACGGTGACGGTGTTGGCTCCGGTGTGAAGGCCTGTTGCACCGAGTATCTCAACGCGAGCAGCGCTGTCGGCGGCGACTGCTGCAACGGTTACCGAGTTAGTTCCGTAGTCAACGGTGGTTGAGCCTGTGTCGACCATGTTTAGACCGTTGACGGTGAATACTGCAAGCGAGGTGTTGCTGCTCAACGGAGTCACGAATACGGTGATCGAGTAGACCGATACGGTGCCATCGGCAGCGGTTACGGTAACGCTGACGGTGTTGTTGCCTTCAACCAGGTTGTTGGTGCCCGAGACGACCACGCGTGCATCTGGGTCGTTAGCCTCAGCGTAAACATCAACGGCGGTGGTGCCTGCAGGCAAGATGTAGGTGCCGCCGGCAACGACTGGATCGTTGTTGAGGCTGAAGTCCCACAGGGTGGTGTCGTTGCTTAGAGCAACGGTCACGAAGACGGTGTAGGTGCGAGTCGTGATGCCGTCAGCTGCGGTTACCAGCACGGTGATGGTGTTCGATCCGGTGTGAAGGTTGAAGTCGCCGGTGATGTCGTCGATGGTGGCATCTGGGTCGACGGTTTCTACGTCTACAAATACGCTGTCGACCGACCGCGTTATTGGCAACATGAAGTCTGGTGCTGCGCAGAGC
>JBBAMO010000171.1:0-2605 GCA_040402495.1 Rhodoluna sp. | reverse complement strand
GAGAGCCGTATTCTCAGATGGCACAACTACGTTCAGCGCGCCTTTACCGAGTTGAAAAGTAGATACGCTGCTGCCGTAATTCCCGCACCTGCGATTAGCCCTCCAACTGCAACACCAAGTTCGCCCAGCACCATGATCACTGCGACCAGCGAAATTCCCCAGGTGATGAAGTTGCCAAGCACAGAACCAATCGTGCGAGTGCGCTGAACCACACGTGCCTTCGCCAGTGGCGACTCATCGATGTCTTGCGACTTGTTTTTGCCTCGAACGCCAGTGACCACGCCTTGCACAACGCGCTTGACAGAAGCCAGCAGAAGCGCTCTAAGGACTAGTGCGCCAACTGCTATCAGAGCAACGTGAATTGCCGCTCGATAGTCGTTCCAAAACTGCAGAAACGACTCAACGAAGGTTGCTGTTACCGGGTGCATGATTTCTCCTGATTAGTGCGACTGCGCCTGAGCCTTGAGCGCGCGCTCGACGGCATCCAAGTTTTCAAACAAGATGCGCTGTAGCGCCGGCTTTTCGGCAACATCAGCACGGTTTGCAAACTCACGCGTACGATCGGCGAGCGCCTTGTTGGCTAGATAGATCGGGTAGGCGCCACGAAGGATGTACTCGGCAATCTTGAAGGTGCGTGAGTTCCAAACATCCATGACTGCGTCGAAGTACCAGTCAACCAATGGCTCAAGCAACGTGATGTCGTGTGCGCGAATCAAACCCATGCAGGCAAAGTTGATGTCGGTGTTCGAAAGTTCAGCGTTGTTTAGGATGTTTAGCCAGCTGGAGCGTTTGTCGGCAGCGGTAGGCAACGATGTGCGCGCCATCATGGCCTGTTTTGCTCCGTTTGCTGTGTTGTCGCGCTCTAGTTCGGCAGCAATCTCGGCCTCGCCGATGCGATCAGACATGACCAAACCGTTGATGAGGTCCCAGCGCATCTCCTGATCGAGCGATAGCCCCTCGAAAACAAGAGTGCCTTCGAAAAGACCCTGCAGCTTGTCTTTTGCTTCGTCGTGGTCGGCAAAATATGTGCTGAATCGGGTGAACAGCAATTGGCTGTCCGATCCTGGCGCGGCCTGACTTGCCAACTCAAGTAGTCGATCGGCTACCTTGCGCATGGTTTCGCCGCGCAGGCTTTCGGCCGTGTACAACTTGGTTGTGCTCAGCAACTGGCGCAATAACGTGAGTAGCGCGGTTCCTTGAGTTTCCGCAGCCACGTTGCCGAGAATCAAGCTGATGAAGTCGCCCGGGTTCACCTCGCCATCGCGGGTAGCATCCCATGCCGACCCCCAAACCAGGGCTCTCGCCAACGAATCGTCGAAGTTCTTTAGGTTGTCGAGGGCGAACTTCCAAGACTGCTCGTCTAGGCGAATCTTGGCGTAGGCGAGGTCGCCATCGTTGAGCAGAATCAAAGCCGGACGCTTTAGCCCGACAAGTTCGGTCACGTCGGTAACCTCACCAGAAATGTCCAACTCTGCGTAGTGCGTTCTAGCAAGTCGGCCGTCGACTAGGTCGTAGAAACCTATGCCCATGCGGTGGTCGCGAATGGTTGGCCAAGCAGCCGGAGCCGACTGCAGCACCTTGAAAGCACTGATGTTGCCGGCGGCATCTTGGTGAATCTCGCTGCGAAGTGTGTTTACTCCAGCGGTTTCAAGCCACTGCGCGCTCCACGACTTGAGGTCGCGTCCGCTGGTTGCCTCTAGTTCGGTAAGCAGGTCGCTCAAAACAGCGTTCTTGAACGCGAACTTCTTGAAGTAGGCGGCTACACCGGCGTCGAATGGCTCGCGGCCAACATACGCGGCCAATTGGCGAAGCACCGATGCGCCCTTTGCGTAGGTGATTCCGTCGAAGTTGACCTGAACATCTTCGAGGTCGCGGATCTCGGCCACGATTGGGTGCGTGGTTGGCATCTGGTCTTGGTTGTATGCCCAAGACTTCTCGCCAGAAGCGAAGGTGGTCCAGGCTTCGGTCCACTCGGTTGCCTCAGCCATCGCAACGTGCGATGCGTATTCGGCAAACGACTCGTTTAGCCACAGGTCGTTCCACCAGCGCATGGTGACTAGGTCGCCAAACCACATGTGGGCGAGTTCGTGAAGAATCGTGGTTACACGACGCTCAGCGAGCGCCTCGGCTACAACCCCGCGGAACACATAAGTCTCGGTGAAGGTGACGGCTCCAGCGTTTTCCATTGCTCCAGCGTTGAAGTCTGGAACATAGAGCTGGTCGTACTTGTCGAATGGGTAAGGAAAGTCGAAGGTCTTCTCAAAGAACTCAAAACCCTCGCGAGTCTTGTCGAACATGTAGTCAGCCTCTAGGTACTGCTCCAACGATGTGCGGCAGAAGACGCCGAGTTCAATGGTGCGACCATCGCTCGAAGTGAGCGAACTGCGGCGAACGGCGTATGGGCCGGCAATCAGAGCGGTGACATAAGAAGAGAGTCGTGGGGTAGGGGCAAACTTCCACTCACCCTTGCCTGCGCCAAGCATCGTTGGGGTTGGGGTCGCCTGGTTAGAGACAACCTGCCAGTGGTCAGGAGCAATCACCGTGAACTGGAACGTTGCCTTCAGGTCTGGTTGCTCGAACACCGCAAACATGCGGCGGCTGTCTG
>JBBAMO010000170.1:0-2613 GCA_040402495.1 Rhodoluna sp. | reverse complement strand
TCGGTGCACATGATCGGCCACATGCTGCTGAGCATGGGTGTGCCGGTGCTGCTGGCTCTTCACCACTCTTGTGGGATTGGTTCTCGATCAGGTTGACCAGATTTCTGGGCTGGGCGGCGACACCGGGATGGGCCTTAGCAGCATTGCAAGCCTCGTGCTGTTCTTGCCAAATCTTTCGGTCACCTTCCGTCGACTTCATGACGCCGGCTTCTCCGGGTGGCTCTATGCGCTCAACCTCGTTCCAGCGGCAGCAGCTGTTTGGTTCATCCTCAGTTTCATCAACGACTTCCAGGCCAGCGGCCTTCCTGCTGACGGTGATTCACTCGCCGCGGCTATCGATGAGTTCCTATCAACACAATCGGGCCCAATCTACGAAGCATTGGTTGCCGGCGTATTCAACAACTCCGCAACTTCGTTCATCAGCATGCTGCTATCTGCGCTTGCCGTTAGCGTAGCGTTCATCATCTTCTACACCCGTCCCACCAAGACCGCAGAGCAGGGCAACAATTATGCCGGCGCAACCGCTCCGCAGCTCTACGATGGTGGCACCACCTCGTAGGTCGCAAACTAGCTCTTCAACGCTGCCAGTTCCGATAGGGGCTGGCATTGTTGTTTGGTCTCGGGTATGCTTGTTAAGTTGCCGTGTAACGGCCGCGGATAAACAGAGCCCCAGAATTCCTTTCTGGAGCGCCGCGCAGCGAGGTTTAGAAAGGACCGAGTTATGGCACTAGAAGCAAGCGTTAAGACCGCAATCATCAACGAATACGCAACCCACGAAGGTGACACCGGTTCTCCTGAGGTTCAGATCGCTGTTCTGACTCAGCGCATCAAAGACCTCACTGAGCACCTCAAGGAGCACAAGCACGACCACCACAGCCGTCGTGGTCTACTTCTTCTTGTTGGTCAGCGTCGTCGTCTTCTTGGATACCTGCAGAAGGTTGACATCGCCCGCTACCGCGCGCTCCTAGAGCGTCTCGGCCTGCGCCGCTAGGTCTTCTAAAATCGCCTCGACTCCGGTCGGGGCGATTTTTGTTTAACGCGCCGCAGCAAAAGGGTTCTAGCCTTTGTCGCACCCACCTGCTACCCTTAGAACTGAGCGACGAAGCGAGTTTGCTGGTCTACGGTCGTGGATCTTGGAGAGAGTCCAAGGTTTTCAACTGCAGACCAGGGCAGCCCACCAATGTGGATACGTTTACCCGCCTCGTACACTCACGCGCATTATTCGCCAAACATTTTGGCGCGCGCAACGACGCAATAAAAAGAGGAGGGACCATGGTAGGTCCAGACAACTACGAGCCGATGGACGGCACGGAATACGAATACGCAATCATCGACAATGGCAAGCACGGCAAGCGTGTTATCCGTTTCGAAGCCGGGCGTCTAGCCCAGCAGGCACAGGGTGCCGCAGCCGTCTACCTAGACGGCGAAACTATGCTTTTCTCGGCGACTACCGCCAGCAAGCAGCCAAAAGACCAGTTCGACTTCTTCCCATTGACTATTGATGTCGAAGAGAAGATGTATGCAGCCGGTCGCATCCCAGGGTCATTCTTCCGTCGTGAAGGCCGCCCATCTACCGAAGCCATCTTGGCCTGTCGTCTAATCGACCGTCCGCTACGTCCTTCGTTCGCCGACGGACTTCGCAACGAAATCCAGGTTGTTGTAACCGTTATGTCCATCCACCCGGATGAGCGCTACGACGTAGTTGCAATCAACGCAGCTTCGATGTCCACCCAGCTTGCTGGTCTGCCATTCTCTGGTCCTGTATCTGGTGTGCGCGTTGCGCTCATCGATGGCCAGTGGGTTGCATTCCCTAAGCACTCGCAGCTAGACCGCGCCGTGTTCGACATGGTTGTTGCTGGTCGCCTAATCACCGAGAACGGCGTCGAAGACGTTGCAATCATGATGGTTGAAGCCGAAGCTACCGAGGGTTCATGGAACCTGATCAAGAAGGAAGGTGCTCAGGCTCCTACCGAAGAGATCGTTGCTCAGGGACTAGAGGCAGCAAAGCCGTTCCTGAAGGCACTTTGCGAGGCACAGAGCCGTTTGGCAGCTAAGGCAGCCAAGCCTCTTACCGAGTACCCAGTCTTCCCTCCTTACACCGACGAGGTTTACGCCGCAGTTGCTGCCATTGCAGAAGCTGACCTAGGCAAGATCTACCTCATCGCTGACAAGCAGGAACGCCAGGATGCCGACGACGCCCTAAAGGCTTCGGTCAAAGAGCAGCTAGCAACCAAGCTAGACGAGCAGCAGCTCGGCCAGGTTTCGGCTGCTTACAAGTCGGTCACCAAGCACGTTGTGCGCACCCGCGTTTTGAAGGAAGGCGTTCGTATCGACGGACGTGGCCTTCGCAACATCCGTGTGCTCGACGCCGAAGTTGGCGTTATCCCACGCGTTCACGGTTCTGCAATCTTCCAGCGCGGAGAGACCCAGATTTTGGGTATCACCACTCTGAACATGCTCAAGATGGAGCAGCAGATTGACTCACTAAGCCCTGTGACTAGCAAGCGCTACATGCACAACTACAACTTCCCTCCTTACTCAACTGGTGAAGTTGGTCGTGCAACCCTTTTGGTTGGCGGTCTGAGCGCTTGCTCTGACAGCGGACCAAAGATC
>JBBAMO010000169.1:0-2629 GCA_040402495.1 Rhodoluna sp. | reverse complement strand
GTCTTGAGTGGTTCGAAGAGCAGTCTGCCGACTACCGCGAAAGCGTGTTGCCTTCAAAGGTTCAGGCTCGCGTGTCTGTCGAGGCTGGTCTTTCGCTCGGTTGGTCAAAGTACGTGGGTGGCTTCGGTCGCTCAGTCTCAATCGAGCACTTCGGTGCATCGGCTGATTACAAGACTCTTTTCCGCGAATTTGGCATGACCGTCGAAAACGTTGTTGCCGCCGCTCACGATTCAATCAAGAGCCTCTAAACCCCACACCCCTTATTCGAATATCTTTTAGAAAGAAGTAGACATGACCAGCCCACTCGCGCAACTAGCAGCTAACGGAGTCAGCATTTGGCTCGACGACCTATCGCGCTCTCGCATCCGTTCGGGAGGACTGAAGGACCTCATTTCTTCCCGTTCGGTCTGCGGTGTAACCACCAACCCAACCATCTTCGCTGGCGCGCTAGCCAAGGGCGAGGCATACGCCGAGCAGGTTGCCGAACTTGCTGCCAAGGGTTTTTCGACCACCGAAGCAATCTTTGAAATCACCACCCAGGATGTTGCCGAGGCTTGCGACATTTTTGCTGGAGTCTACGCAGAGTCAAATGGCTTCGATGGCCGCGTTTCGATCGAGGTCGAGCCAGGACTAGCCAACGACACCGCCGGCACTGTTAAGCAGGCCAAGGAATTGTTCGCCAAGGTAAACCGCGAGAACGTCATGATCAAGATTCCGGCAACCAAGCCAGGTCTTGCAGCTATCACCGCAGTTATTGCCGAAGGCATCAGTGTGAACGTGACCCTTATCTTCTCGCTTCAGCGCTACCGTGAAGTTATCGCCGCTTACATCGAAGGTGTTGAGCAGGCCAAGGCCAACGGACACGACATCAGCAAGATTCACTCGGTTGCTTCGTTCTTTGTCTCGCGTGTAGACACCGAGATCGACGCCCGACTAACCGCAATCGGCTCGGAAGACGCACTTGCCCTCAAGTCGCAGGCTGCTCTTGCCAACGCGCGCCTTGCTTACCAGGTGTACGAGCAAGACTTCGACAACGCACGTTGGTCGGCCCTAGCCTCAGCTGGTGCGAACAAGCAGCGCCCATTGATGGCGTCAACCGGTGTGAAGGACCCAAACCTTTCGGACACACTTTACGTGACCGAGTTGGTTGCACCAGAGTTGGTAAACACCATGCCTGAAAAGACCATGGAGGCTGTTTTCGATCACGGTGTGGTTCCTGCTGACAGCATTCGTGCCCACTACGAGTCGGCAGCTGCCGTGCTTGCTGCCGTCGCAGCCGTAGGTGTTTCTTATGACGATGCAACCGAGAAGTTGGAAACCGAAGGCGTTGACAAGTTCATCGTTTCTTGGGGCGAGCTAGTCGACACCGTTGCAGCCGCTCTTGAGGGTGCAAAGTAATGTCACTAAAGATCTCACTATCTGGGCTTGCAGCTCAGGCAGCTCAAGACACACTTTCTGAGCTAGTTGCCGACAAGGTTGCCAGCCGCATTGCCGCTAAAGACTTCACTCTTTGGGGTAAAGACGCCGAAGATGAGTCTTCGAAGCGCCTCGGCTGGGTTACCTCTGCGACCGACTCTCAGGCTTTGGTCAACGACATCCTCGCCCTTCGTGACGAGTTTGCTGCCAACGGCGTAAACCGCTTCGTGCTTTGCGGAATGGGTGGCTCATCGCTTGCTCCAGAAGTAATCACCAGTAGCGCAGGCGTTGAGTTGGTTGTACTCGATTCAACCGACGCCGACCAGGTGCGTGCAGCTCTTGCCGGCGACATCAACCGCACCGCAATTGTGGTGTCTTCAAAGTCTGGCTCAACGGTTGAAACCGACTCTCAGAAGCGTGTTTTCGAGCAGTCGTTCACCGCAGCTGGCATCGACAAGACTGAGCGTGTTGTCGTTGTAACCGACCCAGGCAGCCCAATGGAAGCCGCTGCTAAGGCAGACGGTTACCGTGTTTTCAACGCCGACCCAACCGTTGGTGGACGCTACTCTGCGCTCACCGCCTTCGGAATCGTTCCGTCTGGTCTAGCCGGCGTAGACATCCAGAAGTTGCTAAACGAGGCAGTTGCGGTTTCTGAACTTCTTGCTCAGGACTCCCCCGAAAACCCTGCACTGATCCTCGGGTCCGTTTTGGCTAGAACCAAGTCAGCAGCGGGCTACCGCGACAAGGTCGGAATCATCTCTGATGGCACGCCGATTGTTGGTTTTGGGGACTGGGCCGAACAGCTGATTGCCGAATCGACCGGCAAGCTTTCGCTTGGTGTTTTGCCGGTTGTGCTAAACCCTGACAGCTCTGAGGTCTCTCTCAAGCCAAACGACTTGGTTTTGGTACGCCTAGTTGCAGACGCCATTTCGGCACACGGCGACGAGGCATCGGTGTCTGGTTCGCTAGGCGCGCAGTTTATGCTCTGGGAAACCGCAACCGTAGTTGCCAGCCGTCTCATTGGCATCAACCCGTTCGACCAGCCTGATGTTGAATCAGCCAAGATTGCCGCCCGCGGCATGTTGGAGCAGCGTGCAGAGATTTCCGCTCCGGCGTTTGTTTCTGAGGGTATTGAGATTCGCTCGACCAGCCTCAACCTTGGTTCGTCGGCAACGTTGGGCGAAGCCATCCGTGCGCTTTTGTCTTCGATTGC
>JBBAMO010000168.1:0-2635 GCA_040402495.1 Rhodoluna sp. | reverse complement strand
GATGCCGGCGAAGCCGCCTCCGACAACTACGAAGGCGTAGTAGTCCGAAGGTGTTGTCGCGATTGCGGCCGATGCCACGGATGTTGGCGCAACCACTGCGATGGCGGTTGCGAAGGCGGCAACTAGGGCGGCGTAAACGGAGCGGTTGAGGTTGTTGAGGATGCGACGGATTAGCCTCACATCAACACCCCCTCATTGCAGCTCTGCACGTGTAAAAACCCTCAGCGACACTAGTAAAAGAGACGTGCGACAGACCGCACAGTCAGAACTTCAAATTTAGGTCATTTAAGGGCCTTTTGTCTAGCCCCAGTATTCCCAGAGAAACCGCACCAAATCAAGGATGTAAGCGCTTGAGGCTATATAGTTTTGCGCGAATTTGCGAAGCATCGTAGAAAGCAGAAAACCCGCCCCACCACGAGGGTGAAGCGGGTTGACTTTTGAAGAGTGAAAACTACTTCAGGGTGACCTTTGCGCCAGCTGCTTCTAGAGCTGCCTTTGCCTTTTCTGCGGTCTCCTTGTTTGCGCCCTCAAGAACGGTTGCAGGTGCACCGTCAACTACAGCCTTGGCTTCGCCAAGACCTAGGTTGGTTAGTGCGCGAACTTCCTTGATGACCTGGATCTTCTGGTCGCCAGCAGCCTCAAGAACGACGTCGAATGAGTCCTTCTCTTCAGCAGCTTCAGCGGCAGCGCCACCGGCAGCAGGTGCTGCAGCAACTGCAACAGGTGCAGCAGCGGTTACTTCGAATACTTCTTCGAACTTCTTGACGAAGTCGCTTAGCTCAATAAGTGAAAGCTCCTTGAAAGCTTCGATGAGCTGGTCAGTAGTCAGCTTTGCCATTTGATTTTCTCCTTGTTTGTTTCAGGTTTTGTAAAGCGGGTAAAGCGTGTTAGTTCGAAGACTCTTGCTTCAGACGCAAAGCGTCTACTGCGCGTGCAGCTTGAGCGAGAGGAGCCTGGAACGTGTAAGCAGCCTTGAACATCGTTGCCTTGAACATGCTGGCGGCCTTGGCCAATAGCACGTCGCGAGATTCGAGATCAGCAAGCTTCTTAACCTCGTCAGCAGTAAGCGCGATGCCATCTAGCACACCGGACTTTACGACTAGAAGAGGGTTTGCCTTGGCAAAGTCGCGCAGAGCCTTTGCAACGGTGACTGCGTCACCCGATACAAAAGCAAGAGCGCTTGGACCAACGAGCTGACCGTCAAAAGCGGTCACGCCAGCGTTAGCTGCAGCGATCTTGATAAGCGTGTTCTTTGACACGGCGTAGGTTGCGTCAGCACTGATTGAACGGCGCAGCTCCTTGAGCTGAGCCACAGTGAGTCCGCGGTACTCGGTTAGCAGTACGGCACTCGAGCTGCGGAATTTCTCCGTTAGCTCGGCGACATTAGCTTCCTTGTTCGCCATGGCACTCCTTGATTACTTAATTGCTGGTAGCCCCAGATAAACAAAAATGCTCCGGCGCAAGCGCACGGAGCAGTAATCCTGAAACGGAAACTTCTACACACACCTGCGCGGGATGTCACTTTCGTGAACCTTCGTTGGCTTCAATTTCTTGAACCCAAAACCAGCGGTCTTTGGCTTCCCCCAGTTTAGTCCAGCGTTAGCCCCGACCGCAAGCCCCAAAACCTACGATGCCGCGGCGGCATCGTGGTGGGCATTTTGAGCGGCGTTACGGCTTTACGGTGGTGTAGATCTCGAAGCCGTAGGCCTTGAGCGAAACCTTAGCGTTTGCGGTCAACTTGACCTTTTTGCCGTCACTGAATCGGTAGTAGTACTTGGCGTCTTTGCCCCAGGCAACGGTGTCTGTCGCCGCTGCAGGCTTGGTATTTAGTACTATATAGACTTTGTTGGCACCTTTTTGGCGGCTGAAAGCAATCAGCTCTTGGCCATCATTGTCGTAAACCGTGGTGCTTCCGCCGGCCGACCCAGCAAACAGCGCAGCGTTCTTGTGGCGCAGCGAGGTGAGCTTTTTGTAAACGGCAATTGCGGCCTTTGATCGGCTTGAACTGAGGTTCCAGTCGATTTCATCTTTTTCAAAAAATGCAAGGCGGTGGTTGGAGTCAACCTCTTGACCGTTGTAAATCAGCGGGATTCCCGGTGCAACAAATGTAAGAGCCGCCATGGCCTTGGCTCCCGAGCCGTACATGTCTTGCAGTCCGCCGGTCCACGAGTTTTCATCGTGGTTGGTGATGAACAGCATTGGGTAGGCGCCGGTTGGGTAATAACTGATGCGGTCGAGTTCGGTCATCACGTTGTACTTGTTTCCAAGCCCACTGCCCAGCTGGTAGAGCATGTCTTTGAAGTGCCAGCCGTAGTCGGCCTGAAAAGCCTTGTCTAGAAAGCCCGTGTAATCCTGTGCTTCGGCAACCATCCACACCGGCTTGATTGCGCGCAATGCCGTTGCGGCTGACTCCCAAAACGCTTGGTCCACCCCCCAGGCCGCGTCGGCGCGGTAGCCATCGATGTCGTAGTTTTTCACCCAGTGCTTCATGGCGTCGATCATCGCGGTGCGCAGCCCAGGGCTGTTGAAGTTAAAGTCGGCAACGTCGTACCAGTTGGTGTGCTCTCGGTCGGAACATCAGGCGCTGGCCGCACTGCTAACAGTGATCCGCTAATGACCTTTTTGGTTTCAAGCG
>JBBAMO010000167.1:0-2642 GCA_040402495.1 Rhodoluna sp. | reverse complement strand
CACCTGCACCTCTCTGGGACACCTTTCAAGGCCATTGCCAAAGGAGATTATTCAGCTTTGGATCGGCTCCCTGAGGCAGGCGTTCGGTTTCTACTCGAGCCTTGATGCGTCGAATCGAAGTAACCTCGGAGGCTGGAAGTTGCTCTGGATAGCGATACTTATCGATCAGCTTTTCGAAGTCGTCACGAAGCGACTGCGAGCCGGCAATAGGCCTCGCCCTCAGTAATGCCTGAGCTTCCCAAGTGTTTGCCCATCGTTCGTAGTATTGCTGGTACGAGTCAAGCGACCTAGCGACAGGCCCGTTCTTACCCTCAGGGCGAAGATCTATGTCAATTTCAAACTCAAGAACCTGATCGGCCGATAGCTTCTTTAGCTCTGCAATCAAGCGCTCGGCTACTTTTTGCGCCTCATCGTTGTCGCCGACGGCACGGTACACATACATCAGGTCGGCGTCGCTACCGAAGCCCAATTCCGCTCCCCCGAAACGTCCCATGGCGATGGCGGCAAAGTCGATGACATCTTTCACCGGCTTTGCCGAAATACCAGAGTCTGGAGACTCACTTACCAAATCGATGAACCCCGAAAGATACGACTCGGTTAGATCGGTGAGACCTGTCTCGATTTGGGCGAGCGTAAGTTCGCCGAGTACAGCACCAATGGCAAGGCGCAATGTTTCGCGCCTTCTAATGTGTTTGAGAGAAACGGCCGCCTTTTCAATCGTTTCGTGGCGATCGATAATGGAGCGCATCTCACCGGAAATCTCTGCCTGGGTCTTTGGATGCAAATCGATTTGGTTTTCAAGCCAAGCGGCAGCCTCGGGCATTTTTTCTAGCAAACTCGTGGCAAGTCGGCTCAAAGACAGCACGGATGTTAGGCGCTGCGCTGCGCCCGACGAGTCGCGCAGCATCTTGAGATACCAAGGAGACTCCCCTAGGTCTTCACTGAGGCGCCTGAAGGCTAAGAGCGCTACATCAGGCTCGCTTCCCTCAGCAAACCATTGCAGAAGCACCGGTAAGAGTGACTTTTGAATTGCGGCGCGTCTAGACAAACCGCTGGTTAGAGCCTCGATGTGCCGCAGCGCGCTGGTTGGGTCTAAGAATCCGATTGCGGCAAGACGGTTTTCGGCCTGTTCGCTGGTTAGCGACAAATCGTTATCGCCTAGTTTGGCTACTGCCGACAGTAGCGGGCGATAGAAAACTTTCTGATGGAGTGAACGCACTTCAGCCTTCACCGACTCCCATCGCTCAAGAAGTTCGGCTGCCGACTTGAAACCAGCGGATCTTGCCAGTGAACGAAGCGCTACTTCGCTGGTCGGCATCAGATGGGTGCGGCGCATACCAGAGAGCTGAATTCTGTGCTCCAACAGCCTCAAGAATCGGTAATGTGTAGAAAAAACTGACGCGTCTGCTCGACTGATGTAACCAGCGTCGCGCAACGACTCGATGGCGGCTAATGTGTCTCTAGCGCGCACGCTGGCATCTTGGCGGCCATGCACCAGCTGCAACAGCTGCACCGTGAACTCAATGTCGCGCAGCCCACCTGGACCTAGCTTTATCTGGCGATCAACCTCATCGGCGGGAATGAACTCCATAACGCGCTCGCGCATCTTTTGAGCCGACTCAACAAAGCCATCGCGTCCGGCAGAGGTCCAAACCAGTGGATTGGTGGCGTCAACATACTTCTGCCCGAGTGCGTCATCGCCGGCAATTGGGCGAGCCTTAAGCAAGGCCTGAAACTCCCAGTTCTGTGCCCAACGAGAGTAGTAACTTACGTGTGAATCGAGTGTGCGCACCAGAGCGCCAGATTTGCCCTCTGGACGAAGGTTAGGGTCAACTTGCCAAAGAGAAGGCTCCGCTGCATTGCCATCCATGGCGCGCATCATTCGCGTTGCAAGTCGAGTGGCAATGTCGAGAGCTCGAGCAGTTTCTGTGCGTTCGTTTGTCGAATCGGCTACGTAAATCACATCAACGTCGCTGATGTAGTTCAGCTCGCGAGCACCGGTCTTACCCATAGCGATAACCGCCAGTGCTGTATCGGAAACTTCTTCTGCAGAGTACACGCCGTGCTCGGTGGTGCGAATCAACTCTTGTCTCGCAACCCACAATCCGGCTTCGATTGCAGCGGAGGCCATGTCGGCAAGTGCGCTCGCTACGACATGCAGGGCCGCTGTTGGTTGCGGCTGAGTTAGATCAAACGCCGCCAGTCGAACCAAAGCAATCCGATATTCAACACGGATGGCGCACCAGGCCGCCTCACTGGAGAACTCTTTCGCAACAGCTGCGGCAGCGGCATCAATGAAAGATTTCTTGAGGTCTTCTACTGCGAGCAGCTTTGGCTGCTTTTCGAAAACCTGAAGAGTCGATGGGCGTCGTCTTAGAAAATCAACCATGGCGCTCGATGCGCCAATCGTGGCTATCAGTCGGTTCGCGGAATCGGCGTTCTTAAGCAGTTTCTTGATTGTTGCTTTGTCGATGTCGGCAAGGTCGAGCAGTGCATTTAGGGCTTGGTCAGGGTTAGCGCAAACCGAGAGCGCAGCAAAAGCAGATCGCCCGGAGTCGCCAACCTTGGCAACCAATTGGTCAAGCTTGCCGATTGTGCCCTCGAGGCTCGTTGCTCGGAGCCTTCGGTTCGCGTGGAGTGCG
>JBBAMO010000166.1:0-2646 GCA_040402495.1 Rhodoluna sp. | reverse complement strand
TTCCACCAGATACTCGGCACGCAGCGCCGTTGCAAGTGAAATCAACTGATCGACTACTGGAGTTCCGAGCTGATCGGCCAAGGCAAGCTTGAGAGCAAGCTCTCTGAGAGCTGGATTCGTTTGCGAAGACTCGTAGTTGAGTAGAGAGTTTGAAATCGAGTCGCCGACGCTTAAAGCGTCTGATAACTGAGCAAGCTCCGTGCGCATTTGCCCAGATGCTCGGATGATTACCCAGTTCAAAGCCTCTCTATAGCTGACGCCGCTGCCCAGAGCGGAGGCGAGAAGTTCTATCAAATCTGGCAGCTGTTGCAAAACCTCATCAGCCCTGCTGTTCTTTGAGTTCGCAAATAATGCTGCTTGCAGTGGTTTTGTGAAGTACCACGATCTAGATTGCTTGGCTGTTCTGAGCCCCAAGCGGCTTGTAAGTTCGCTCACGCTGCAACTCCTCTCTTGTACTCGGGAAGTCGCGACAATCTGTGAATGAGAGCTAAGGCCAATAGACAGATGGCAGCTCCCAATGCCAAGACTGCCGGGCCGAAACCAGTTACATAAGCGTCTAGGTTTTCGGCGCGAGTGCACAGTAGAGCCACCATTAGCCAAGGCGCCAGCGCCCCAAGCCTGGCGACTGAAACAATTGCACTAATTCGGCCTGAAACTTCGTCGCGCGCCGTTGCTCGCGCTCGGTGTTCTTGAGCTGAGCGCAGTAGAGACGCCACTAATTTGTTTCCTCCAAACTGAGAATGAGACATTAGTAGCTCCAGTAGGAAATCAAACCGCGGATCGGCCGCTTGAGCCTTGAATTGGGTAAGTGAAAGTTGAATAGAGGATTCGTTCTCAAGTGCGCTTGCAATATTCTGAAAGTGCTCCCGCCAAGTTTTGCTTGCACGCTCGGAAAGCAACGAGAAAGCAGAAGGCAGCAGGAGCCCCGATTCCAACGCACTGGCCAACAGCTCTAAGTCGGCGGCCCAATCGAGGTCGAGTCGAGATTGTTTAGACGCCAAGGGAAAGCTCCCGCAATTCGCAGACGCGTCTTTTTCCATTTGAATCTCGCTCGCAGTGCGCAACGAGATTAACACTCGAAAACGCCATTGTTTCTGCAAACTTGGAGGAGATGTTCGCCCCAGCAAGCAGGGGAAGTGAACCGAGTTTGTTGAGCGCTTGCTTAGCCGAATTGGCGTGAATCGTGCAGTACCCAGGAATGCCAGAGTTGAATGCCAGCAATAAATCAAGCGCCTCAGCGCCTCTGACCTCACCGACAGCAATTCTGCTAGGCCTCATTCGAAGGCTCTCTCGGACCAACCTCCTCATATCGACGGCTCCTGAGTTATTGGGGCTGGCGTCGCGAGTTTGCAAGGCGACCCAGTCGGCAACTGAGCAGTTTATTTCGAAAGTGTCTTCCACAGTGACCAGTCGCTCGGTTTCTCGAAGCTCGTTTAGTATCGCGGTCAGCAATGTGGTTTTTCCGGCTTGAGTAGCCCCACTCACCAAAATGTTCTCTCCGGAATTCACAGCCTGTTTTAATCTCGAACTCTGTTCAGCGGTAATCATCTGAAGACCAGCCAGTTCGTCCAAACTCGTTGACCCAACTCGAAACTTTCGAATATTGATGCTCCAAAATTCTCGAGTCACATTGGGAATCACAACGTGAAGCCTTGAGCCATCAGCAAGCGCCGCATCTACAAACGGTGTGCTGCGATCGATTCTTCTGCCGGTGGACCTCAACATTCGCTCGACTAAAGACTCAATCTCGCCGGCCGACAGATCAACTTCAAGTTTTCGGTTTGTTCCTTCGGTCGCAATCCAAATTTCGTTTGGACGATTGATCCAAATTTCTTCGACAGAATCATCGTCTAGGAGTGTTTGGAGTTGGCCGAGGCCAGAGACGGCATCCAGGGTCGGGCGTCGCATCATTTCGGATTGCAGAATTGATAGATTTTCCGAGTCCGATGCGACGCCCTGATCTACAGCCTCATCGACTGGTAACCCGAAAAGAAGGGCTCTGCCTCGTGCCTGTTGAGCTAGAAGTTTGGCCGTCTGGATCATGAGCCCTCCTTTTCGTTGGGCAACATTGACACAATATTCTTTTTGGAGGAAAAAGTTCTCCACAGATTCGACTAAACTATAGAAGTCCCGCGGGAGTGGCGAAATTGGCAGACGCACTAGATTTAGGTTCTAGCGCTTAATAGGCGTGTGGGTTCAAGTCCCACCTTCCGCACCAGACAAAAAGAAAAGACCGAAGAGATTCGGTCTTTTCTGGTTTAAGCCCTAAGGCTTTGGAGGCGTGGGCTTGGTTGTCTGCGCAAGTTTCAATGCCGCACCAGCATCGACGATGCCTGCGCCGCAATAGCTGTAGCCGTTGTCAACTGCATACTGTGGCGCTGTGTTTGCACACTGTGTTCCGGCTTTAAATGGACGAACAGTGGCCTTTATGATTTCGTATGCATCTTCAGAGGTGAAGTCCGGATTAACCGAATAAATCAACCCGACCACAGCTGCCACTATTGGCGAAGCCATCGAGGTGCCTTCTTCGAGCGAGTAGTCTGCCGCGCCGACCGTCGTTTGTCCAAGGTTCCAGGTTGAGAGCAGTAGGCCTAACAACCTAGTTGCCGGCGACAACGCAGTGACCGCTCGTGTTACCGCAGCCGA
>JBBAMO010000165.1:0-2656 GCA_040402495.1 Rhodoluna sp. | reverse complement strand
CTGAGCGGAAAACAGCGTTGGCTGCACCAAGACAGTGAACATTGGCCCTCGGGGTTAAACGATTTGCACTGGGCTGCGCCGGCCATGTTGTGGGTATGTGGCGACACCCAAGCCGTTGCCTCTCTTGACAAGTCCTTCGCGGTGGTTGGGTCGCGAAGCTGCACAAGCTATGGTCAGCACGTAACCGCCGAACTAGTCGGCGCGATAGCGGAACGCGGCTACTCGGTTGCCTCTGGTGGGGCGCTTGGTATCGACGGGGTGGCGCACCGTTGCGCGATTGCGGTAGGCGCAAACACAGTTGCCGTGATGGCTGGGGGAGTAGATCGCCTTTATCCTTCGGCAAACCAAACTCTTCTCCTTGAAATCGCTAGCAAAGGTGCGTTGATAAGCGAGCTGCCGCCTGGCGCAAGCCCAACTAAGTGGAGGTTCTTGCAACGAAATCGCTTAATCGCGGCCCTCAGCCAGGCAACTGTAGTTGTCGAGGCAGGTTGGCGTTCAGGTTCGATGAATACCGCCAGTCACGCCCAAAATCTAGGTCGAGAAGTAGGTGCATTTCCAGGACCGGTAACATCCCCAGCATCCGCTGGATGCCACCGACTCATACGAGAGACGCAAGCCCAGTTGGTTTGCAGCGGTGCAGATGTGCTCGAACTGGTTAACGCGTCGAACGCGCTCTTCGATTTGCCACCGAGTGCGGCTGTGGGGCAACTTGAAAAACGGGCTCTTGATGCGCTCGGCAGCAGACGCACGCCGATAGAAGTAATAGCCACCAAGGCTGGTCTAACGATTGGTGAAGCTCAGATTGCGCTAACTAGCCTGCAACTTGACTCACTCGCAGAGGGCTCTTACGAGGGTTGGCGTAAAACAGGCTCTAATCTCTGAGATGTGGAGCAGAAACGTAAGGTACTCGAATACGCCGACCAGTTACAGGCTGGTTTGGGTTACTCTGCCAACACAATCAAGGGCTACCTAACGGACATCGATGACTTTGTCGATTTTCTTGACCGCCAAAAGGTACCCGAATTCTCCGACATCAACCTAGAACACCTTCGCGATTGGTTGTATGAACTCACCGAACGCGGGCTCGCAAAGTCCACGATGGCCAGAAAGAGCGCAGCTGTCAGATCTTTCACTGCATGGCTGCACCGCACCGGAGTTACCGAAACAGACCCCGGTCTGAGACTCAGAACACCTAAGGCGGCTCGTTCACTGCCAAAAGTTGTTTCTAGAGAAAGCCTTGCCCAGGTTTTCGAAAGTTTAGATGCGCTTGCAACAGCAGATAATCCCACCGGCATCAGAGATCGCCTAATCGTCGAGCTTCTATACGCAAGCGGGGCGCGTGTGAGCGAAATTGCAGGGCTAGATCTGAACAGCATCGATTACAGCCGTAATCTGCTTCGGGTTACTGGTAAGGGCAATAAACAACGAATGATTCCGTTCGGGCAGCCAGCCAGAGAAGCGCTTGATCAGTGGATTATCACGGGGCGTGAGCAACTCGAGACCGAACGTTCGGGCACAGCACTACTTCTCAACCACAGAGGTGGTCGGGTAGGTGTGCGTCAGATTTACGCTCTAGTAGCGGGCTTGCTGGCCAATACGGCTACCGGAGTTGCGGGGCCGCACTCGCTTAGGCACAGCGCAGCAACGCACCTTCTCGATGGCGGCGCCGACCTTAGAGCCGTGCAAGAGCTACTTGGCCATGCAAGCCTCGGAACTACCCAGATTTACACGCATGTGAGTATCGAAAGACTCAAATCTGGTTACACAAACGCCCATCCGAGGGCCTAAACGGCGCTCGCCGTATCGATTTGACCGAACGGCAACAACTCAGCCGGTTGCAAAATCCCAATCATTCGTAATGGGTTTATGTAGGTCTCTTTGTCGAGACGGTATGACCAATGAACGCAAAACAGCTGCCCACAATGACCATTGGCGGCTCCACCTGGGCAAAACACGCCAAAAGCCTGCCCTGGCTTGAGATTTTGGCCCAGCTCCTTGTTGCCGAGCAGGCAAACAGGCTGAAAAACCTGGCTCGCACCATCTTTGTGGTTCAAAACAACGGTCGGAACACCAAACGCTAGGTTTGCGAAGCCGATTTGAGACCGGTGTGGTGCAAGAATCTGCGTGTTGGAGGCCACGACAATGTCGACACCACGATGCCCCGCGCCCCAGTCGCTCGACGGGCGCAAAAACGGTCGCAAAACTTCAAGATTTGCCTTCAGCGGAGATCGCCACAGAGGCGCTTCGATTGCAGGAGCGCTTTGGGCAAGTTTCAGAGGTGCAACATGGAGCGTTTGGCTCGCCCTTGCAGCCGGTGGGTTGGCCCAGATTAGAGCACTCAGAAACACGACGAGCAGCGCCATAATTGCAAGTTTTGGGTCCCGAAAATTTGGCATGACTAAAGCATCTCCGAGCACACATGCAAGATGTAGAAGTGCAGAAAAACAGTGGATAACTGGCATCCTGGGCTGTTATGATTTTAGGAGCGGTGTGCACCGCGAAAGCCACGTAAAAACTGACCTTCGTTTAGCGCGCCGACTTCGCGTGTCGAACAAGATAGCTGACCATTCGGTCCGGAGCAATCCGGCGGGAGGCATCCGGCCGCCAACGCCAACCCCAGGGCGCTGTGCTCGGTGCACCAACATTGCGGCATTCC
>JBBAMO010000164.1:0-2665 GCA_040402495.1 Rhodoluna sp. | reverse complement strand
CCTGTTAATGCTGAAAATCGATCCCAGAAAGTTTCGAAACCAATTGGGGCTAGAGCCTTGCCTAGGTACTCAATAAAAGCGGAATCAAAGGCAGTACCTCGGCTGACCGACATGTGTTGAACCAGGCCGCGATTAAGCACAAGCTTGAAAGCTGGGTCTACAACCGTGTCGCTCACATGAACGTTTTTCGACTGAATCCAAAGACGTAGGGGCTGCTTCTCATAGTTGCAGTAGTCGCTGAGTTCGGACCCCATAGATTGCACTCGCGTGTTACTCGAATTCTTCATGGCCAAACGAGCTGCAGACGCAATCTGGTTTTCAAGATCGTAGATGGCACGCCCGGCATTGGCAGCAGCCATCTGTGCTGGCGTGGCAGGTGGCGTGTAGTTGACTGCAAAGACAATTCCAACGGTGATAAGTGCCGCAACAACAATGAACCCGATAAAAATGATGATCGGATTCGACTTTTTCTTATTCAACTAGTTTCTCCTGCGGCTTTGTGAACTAACAAAATGCTAACTTGCTTCGACAGCTGCACCGCGTTGATTGTGTAAAAAGAAAACCCCGCCACCTAAGTGACGGGGTCTTTTTGAAACTCGGTTTAGCGAGCTGCAGAGCCTTCGACGAAGTCGCCTTCGTTCTCCGACTTGCGCAACCACGAGAACAACTTGCGCAGTTCGCGGCCAACCTTCTCGATTGGGTGAGCCTCGCCCTTGGCACGTAGCGCCAAGAACTCTGGCGCGCCTGCATCTTGGTCGGTGATGAAGCGGTTTGCGAAGGTGCCATCCTGAATGTCGGTTAGAACATCGCGCATGCGCTCCTTGACCTCTGGGCCAATGACGCGTGGTCCTGAGATGTAGTCGCCGTACTCGGCAGTGGTCGAAACCGACCAACGCTGCTTGGCAATGCCACCTTCGTACATGAGGTCAACGATGAGCTTTAGCTCGTGAAGTACCTCGAAGTAGGCAACCTCAGGCTGGTAACCAGCTTCGGTCAGGGTTTCGAAGCCGTACTGGATCAGCTGGCTTGCGCCACCACAAAGAACAGCCTGCTCGCCAAAGAGGTCGGTTTCGGTCTCTTCGGTGAAGGTGGTCTTGATGGTGCCGGCGCGGGTGCCACCGATTGCCTTCGAGTAGCTAAGTGCTAGCTCGAATGCGTGACCGGTTGCGTCCTGCTCGACAGCAATAAGGTTTGGAACACCCTTGCCTGCTAGGTACTCGCGACGAACGAGGTGTCCTGGACCCTTAGGGGCAACTAGGAACACGTCTACGTCTGATGGAGGGGTGATAAAGCCGTAGCGCACCGAGAAACCGTGACCAAAAACAAGTGCCTTGCCGGCGCTTAGGTTTGGAGCGATGTCTGAAGCGTAAACGTGGCGCTGAGCTGGGTCTGGGGTAAGAATCATGATGACATCTGCCCAAGCCGAAGCCTCTGCTGGGGTTAGAACCTTTAGGCCCTGCTCCTCTGCAACTGCCTTGCTCTTCGAACCTGGCTGCAGACCAACGACAACGTCGACGCCTGAGTCTTTTAGGTTTAGCGAGTGAGCGTGACCCTGTGAGCCATAACCGATTACGGCTACTTTCTTGCCCTGGATCAGCGATATGTCTGCATCTTGGTCATAAAAGATTTCTGCTGCCACTTTTTGTTTCTCCTTAGGTTTTTTGCAACTGCAAACGGGGCGACGACGACCCGAAGTTTTTTACTTGACTAGCTTCTCTGTCATCGACTTGGAGCCACGCCCCATAGCCAGAACACCCGACTGCACCATTTCTTTAATGCCGAAGGGTTCGAGAATCTTCACGAAGGCTGCGCACTTGTTGGTGTCGCCGGTTACTTCGATAATCACTGCATCGCTCACGACATCGATGACGCGGGCTCTAAACAAGGTTACCGCTTCGAGCACCTGAGAGCGAGTAGACGCATCGGTCTTGACCTTGATCAGCATGTGGTCGCGTTGAACCGAGTCTGGCTCGAGTTCGACAATCTTGATCACGTTGATCAACTTGTTTAGCTGCTTGGTTACCTGCTCTAGAGGGGCACCCTCAACGCTCACCACAACGGTGATGCGGCTGAGGCCTTCGAGCTCGGATGTTCCCACGGCAAGTGATTCGATGTTGAACCCGCGGCGCGCAAAGAGCCCGGCAACACGGGTGAGCAGACCTGGCTTGTCTTCAACCAGAAGCGAAAGTACGTGCTTTGACATTTTTACTCCTCACCGTCCCACACCGGAGCGGCATCGCGAGCGTATTGAATCTCGTCATTTGAAACGCCTGCCGAAACCATTGGCCAAACCATTGCGTCGCGACCCACAATGAAGTCGATAACCACAGGTCGGTCGTTGGTTTCGATTGCCAACTTGATGGCAGCATCGATGTCTTCTTCTTTTTCAACACGGATGCCAAGGCAACCGTAGGCCTCGGCAAGCTTGACGAAGTCGGGAACCATCATGGTGTCGGTGCCCGTGTGAAGGTCGGTGTTTGAGTAGCGCTTGTCGTAGAACAGCGTCTGCCACTGGCGAACCATGCCCAATGATGAGTTGTTGATGATGGCTACCTTGATTGGAATGTTGTTGATGGTGCAGGTGGCCAACTCTTGGTTGGTCATCTGGAAGCAACCGTCGCCATCGATTGCCCAAACCAAACGCTCTGGCTGAGCCACCTTGGCA
>JBBAMO010000163.1:0-2682 GCA_040402495.1 Rhodoluna sp. | reverse complement strand
TGGCTAAACATTAGACCCGCAACGGCAACGATGAACTCTTCAACCGGGATGCCCGACTGCTGGCCGTGTAAACAATCGAAGGTGCAGACCAAGTTCTCGCGACATTTGACCAGGTCATGAGCTTTAGAACTGGTTGCGAGCCGCTCTCTTGCCAAAAGGTTCTCACGACATCTCCATTTGAAGTTTTGAAGAGTTGCATTCCCTCAACCCAGGTTCCGGCGTCAGAATTGGAGTCATTTACCGGAGCCAGCCAAAACGGGTGACTTGAATCTGGCATTCTTGCCGACCACAGCTGTCGTGAACCATTAACTGCGTTGTAGTTGCACCAAGACGCTATTGCGCCCTTGAGCGTTGCAGTTAGTTTGATGCAGTCGCTGCCAAAGTTTTCAGACCATTCCATCTGCATCTGAGCCGTTTGAAGGGTGGTTGGGTTAGACCACACAACACCATCAACGGAAGTTGCCGCCATCATTGACGATTCTTCATTATCGCGAGACAGAGTTGCTAGAAGCACCAAATGTCCAAGGTTGTCATAAATCAAATCCTTGGCTTCATAACCGCAGCCTGAGT
This sequence comes from Rhodoluna sp., assembly GCA_040402495.1. Classification (GTDB taxonomy): domain Bacteria; phylum Actinomycetota; class Actinomycetes; order Actinomycetales; family Microbacteriaceae; genus Rhodoluna. The sequence goes on along the minus strand of JBBAMO010000163.1, from coordinate 2,112 downwards.
GGAACATTGGTCCGCAATAAGAATCCGAAGATTCAATAGGCAACGTCATGATTGGTGCAGACCAGTTGACACCATCATCGGTGAATACAACTCTCAGGCTCGAGGTTTTAGAGTTGTTACCATCGTCGCGAGAGTACTTATAGACCACGGACAAAAGGCCGTTCGGGCTGACTGCGAATTTCATGTTGGAATCCATGTCTAGGTCGCTCGAGGTGCCAAACTCAATCGCCTGGCCGAGGAGCCCATCCGGCGAAACCACGGCCGACTTGTAGGAGTAGCCGGAGTTTGCTCTCTCTGGCCATAAGGCAACGGTCAATGTGTCGCTAATCTGCACTAGCTGCAAGTTTTGGCTCTCAACGTAGTTTGCCACCCCATCCTTGTCGGTTTGGGTGAGGCTGCCTGCGGCTTGTGCGGCGGGAACGCCTGCAACCACGATGGCTAGAGCTGCGAATACTGCGAGTATCTTTTTGAACATGGGAGCCGAATCTGTAGGAGGCGAAAACATTGTCTATTTCGAACATTACAGGGAGTTTTAGCCCCACGCCTAGTGAAATATGACCAATCGTTTCGGCAGTTTAGTCCTGGTTTTGCGGGCTGGGGGTAACGTATGCCGCAGTTGATAGGCTTAAACGCATGTCTGACTCTTCTCGCATCTCAAAGCGCATTGGCGCCATCGCTGAATCGGCAACCCTAAAGGTAGACGCCAAGGCCAAAGGCCTTCAGGCTGCCGGTCGCCCGGTTATCTCTTATGCCGCCGGAGAGCCAGACTTTGCCACGCCAAACCACATCGTTGAGGCTGCCGTAGACGCAGCCCGCGACCCAAAGAACCACCGATACACGCCAGCAATCGGTCTACCCGAGCTGCGCGAGGCGATCGTGGTGAAAACCCGCCAAGACTCAGGCACCGAATACACCGCCGCCCAGGTTGTTGTTACTAACGGTGGCAAGCAGGCTGTTTACCAGGCGTTTGCAACCCTGCTAAACCCGGGCGACGAAGTGCTGTTGCCTTCGCCATACTGGACCACCTACCCAGAGGCCGTTGCACTTGCCGGCGCCAAGACCGTTGAGGTTTTTGCTGGCTCCGACCAAAACTACAAGGTCACCGTGGCCCAGCTTGAGGCTGCCCGCACCGACCGCTCGAAGGTTTTGCTGTTCTGCTCGCCTTCAAACCCAACCGGCGCGGTTTACTCGCGCGACGAGGTTGAGGCCATTGGTCGCTGGGCTCACGAGCACGGCCTGTGGATTATCAGCGACGAGATTTACCAGAACCTCACCTACGACGGAGTCAAGGCTGTTTCGGTTACCGAGGCCGTGCCAGAAATGATCGACCGCACCATCTTGGTAAACGGTGTGGCCAAGTCTTACGCCATGACCGGTTGGCGACTGGGATGGATGGTTGGCCCGCTCGACGCCATGAAGGCTGCCGGCAACCTGCAGTCGCACCTGTCGTCTAACGTGTCAAACATTTCGCAGCGCGCAGCCATCGCGGCGCTAACCGGCCCGCAAGAAGAGGTCGAAGCGATGCGTGAGTCTTTCGATCGCCGTCGCAAGTTGGCCGTTGCCGAACTGAACAAAATTCCAGGATGGGTTGCCCCAATGCCTGAGGGTGCGTTCTATGTTTACTCGGATGTTTCTGGCCTGCTAGGCCGCGAGTGGGGCGGCAAGATGATCAACACGTCGCTCGAACTTTGCGACTACATTTTGGACACCGCCGAAGTGGCACTGGTTCCTGGCGAAGCGTTTGGCCCATCGGGCTATGTGCGCATGAGCTATGCGCTTGGCGATGGACCGCTTCTCGAAGGCATTCAGCGCCTGCAAAAGCTTTTCGCTTAGAGCTCGCGCGCTTCTTTTAGTAGTTCTTGGAATGTGCTAGGCGGGTATCCCCCGTCGAGCATTTTTCTAAATGTGACGTATGCGTCGGTCTTTGATCCATAGGCGCGCAACGACTCTTCGTCGTTGACCCAAACATAAATGATTATTTTGCTGGCGCTGTCGTAACGATAAAACAGCCGGTACTGCTGAAAAAACTTGACCCTGAACCAATGCTTGTTTTCGGGAGGGCCGCTGCACTGTGTCGTTTGCCAAGTGGAGCGATAGCAACCACAACTACGC
>JBBAMO010000162.1:0-2686 GCA_040402495.1 Rhodoluna sp. | reverse complement strand
GGAGGCCACAGCAGTAACAAGTACCGAGCTGGTGCGTGGGGCAACAGTAACGGTGCCATCACCGTTCGCAAGTTTGCTTGAGCGAATACCCGCTCCAGCGCAATTACGTCGGGCTTGAATTCATCCATGATCTCGGCAATTCTTATACCAATGGCTGCGATGCGCATTGCCAACTCGACATCAGGCTTAGTTGAAACGGCCTCAACGTGCAACATTTTGCAGTTGCGTCGTGCGTCAATCTGCACGACCCCGAGCCCGCACCTGGTTAGACCAGGATCGACGCCCAGAACTTTAGTCACTACTAGTCGTTCTCTAGCTCAGCGAGAACCTCTGGCGACATGTCGAAGTTTGAGTAGACGTTTTGAACCTCATCGGAATCTTCCAGGGCGTCAATCAGCTTAATCACCTTTCGGGCTGTTTCAGCGTCTACCTGAACTGCCATGCCCGAAACAAACTCTACGTCTGCGCTCTCGTAGTCGATTCCGGCAGCTTGAAGAGCTAAACGCACGGCGACCATATCGCTTGGGTCGGTAGTGATTACGAATTGCTCTTCACGCTCTTCAAGGTTTTCAACGTCGAAATCCAGAATGGCTTCGAGGATTGAGTCTTCAGAAAGCCCTTCTGTTTTTGAGACCAAAATCACACCCTTGCGAGCGAACTGGTAAGAAACCGATCCCTGTTCAGCCAATGTCGCGTGATTGCGGCTAAGGGCTAGACGCACTTCAGATGCCGCGCGGTTTTTATTGTCGGTCAAACACTCGATCAAAACAGCTACACCGTTTGGACCGTAGCCCTCGTACATGATGGTCTCGTATTGAACTGCATCGTCACCCACACCAGCGCCGCGCTTGATTGCACGCTCGATGTTGTCGTTTGGAAGCGAAGACTTGCGGCCTTTTTGCACAGCATCGTAGAGAGTTGGGTTGCCATCGATGTCTGCACCGCCAATGCGTGCAGCCACTTCGATGTTCTTGATTAGCTTGGCGAATAGCTTTGCTCGGCGGCCGTCGATAACGGCCTTCTTGTGCTTAGTAGTCGCCCATTTGGAGTGGCCAGACATAGTTGCTCCCAGATACTTTTTGTTTTTGCAATTCTAAACGAGAGAAGCGTTTAGCCGCCGACCATCTGATGAACGAAGTACTGATGAACGCGGTTCTCCCCAGTTATTTCTGGATGGAAGGAGATTCCTAGAATGTTTGCCTGACGTACCGCAACGATTGCGCCGGTATGAAGGGTCGCTAGGACATCAACGTTGTCACCAACGGACTCAATAATCGGGGCTCTAATGAACGCGGCTTCAACCGGCTCGCCCTGAATGCCTTCAAAAGTCAGTGAGGTCTCGAAAGATTCCGTCTGGTGACCGAAGGCATTCCTGCGAACCACCGTGTTCAAGCCACCGAAGGTTTCTTGACCTTCGATTCCGTCTACGATTTCGTCGGAAAGCAAGATCAAACCGGCGCACGTTCCAAAAACTGGCAGACCGGAACGGATAGCGTCTTTTATTGGGTCGAATAAGTCGAAAATGCGTGCCAACTTAGAAATAGTCGTTGACTCACCGCCAGGCAATATCAAGCCCGAAACTGATGAAAGGTCGCTAAGCGTACGCACACTTAAGGCTGTCGCCCCAACTGCCTCTAGCGCGGTTATGTGCTCTCTAACGTCTCCCTGAAGAGCAAGAACACCGATTGGCCGAGCCAAGTGTTACCAGCCGCGCTCCGCTAGACGGTGAGGAGCTGGGAGGTCGGACACGTTGATGCCAACCATAGCCTCGCCCAAGCCGCGGCTTACGTTGGCAAGAACATCTGGGTCGTTGAAGAACGTGGTGGCCTTTACAACAGCTTTAGCGCGCTCCACAGGGTTGCCAGACTTGAAGATTCCGGAACCTACGAAAACGCCATCTGCGCCCAACTGCATCATCATTGCGGCATCGGCAGGAGTGGCAACGCCACCAGCGGTGAACATGACGACAGGAAGCTTGCCCGTGCGCGCAACTTCGACAACCAAGTCGTACGGCGCTTGAAGTTCTTTTGCGGCAACGTACAACTCGTCTTCGGTCTTAGCAGCAAGTGCACGAATTTCGCTCGAAATTGTGCGAATGTGCTTGGTCGCCTCAGAAACATCGCCAGTGCCAGCCTCGCCCTTTGAGCGAATCATGGCTGCACCCTCGTTGATACGACGAAGCGCTTCACCAAGGTTGGTCGCACCACAAACAAACGGGACATCGAACTTCCATTTGTCGATGTGGTTGATGTAGTCGGCAGGGCTCAAGACCTCGGACTCATCAATGTAATCAACCTTTAGAGCCTGAAGAATCTGAGCCTCAACGAAGTGACCAATGCGGGCCTTTGCCATGACAGGGATAGAAACGGCATTGATGATGCCATCGATAATGTCTGGGTCACTCATTCGCGAAACGCCACCCTGAGCACGGATGTCTGCAGGCACGCGCTCCAGCGCCATGACAGCAACCGCGCCGGCGTCCTCGGCGATTTTTGCCTGCTCAACCGTGACAACGTCCATAATGACGCCGCCCTTGAGCATTTCTGCTAATCCGCGCTTAACGCGAGAAGTTGCTACGTGGTTTGGGTTCTGCTGAGATTCGCTCATGAATCAAGTGTAAACGCTGGATTGCATGTTCCTTCGCGGCACTGTCGACAGCTGGTTCCCATACTGGTTCTTCAGCCCG
>JBBAMO010000161.1:0-2748 GCA_040402495.1 Rhodoluna sp. | reverse complement strand
CCGATGGCGTAGTTGCCAAGACGCTCGTCGAAGGTGACATCCATCTGATGCTTACCACGGCTTGTGCGCTTACGACGGTAACAGTGACCGGTAAAGGAATCTTTACTGTGAACTCAGCTGGCGTAGTTACGTTCACACCAGACTCTGGTTTTGTGGGATCTGTTCCAGCTCTCACCTACTCGATTGCTGACGTTATCGGCAACGTTTCTACCAATACCGTCACAGCAACTGCCACAGCAACTCCCCCAGTGATTACTACGGCTGCCTTGTCAAACGCAGCTCGCGGTGTAGCCATGCCTGTGGCTTCGCAGACCGTCACCGCTGGAACTGCAGCGATTCCTGCCACTGGGGCTTGGACAATCTTGTCTGGCTCTCTACCTGCCGGTCTTGCCCTGAACGCCAATACCGGAGCGATTACTGGCACCCCAACTGCTCTTGGAACATTTAACTTCACGGTAAAGGTGACCGACGCAAACGGTTTGACTGGAACCAAGATCGAATCAATATCTGTGTTCGACGGACCGACAGTGACCACCACCCCGCTAACGCAAAAGATTTACACGGGTGCTGCTTTCACGCTTACCGACAGTGCAACAGCAGGAACCGGAGCTATCCGAACCACCGGAGCATGGAGCGCAACAGGTCTTCCGGCCGGACTCAGCATCGATGGCACTACCGGCGTGATCTCAGGAACCCCAACCACAGCGGGTTCTTACCCGGTTGTGGTTCGTGTCACCGACGTGAACAGTCTCTTCGACGAAGAAACCATCACCCTCACCGTGGTGGCAAAACCAGTAATCACCACGCCAACCCCGCTAACTGCAGCCGTTCTTGACACAGCAATCACCCCGATTGCCCAAACCAAAACTGTTGGCAGCAACAGCATCCCGGCAACAGGTGCCTGGGCAATCACCTCAGGTGTTCTCCCAACAGGCTTGAGCTTTAACCCTGATACCGGTGAAATCACCGGTACGCCAACCCAAACCGGCGTCTTCCCATTCACTGTGAGACTCACCGACAGCATTGGCGAAATTGGCACCAAAGCCTTGTCAATCACAGTCAACTCTGGCCCAACCATCACAACCGCGCCGCTAACGCAAAAGATTTACACGGGTGCTGCTTTCACGCTAACCGACACAGCAACTGCCGGAACCGGAGCGCTTCGTGCCACCGGAGCTTGGAGTGCAACTGGTTTGCCTGCTGGTCTCACCATTGACGGAACCACCGGTGTAATCTCAGGCACCCCAACCGCATCAGGCAGTTTCCCAGTGCTCGTTCGCGTAACCGACGTGAACGGCCTATTCGACGAGGAAACCATCACTTTGAATGTGGTTGCTAAACCAGTAATCACAACCCCAACTCCGCTAACTTCAGCTGTGCTTGGTGCGGCAATCACCCCGATTGCCCAGACCAAAACAGTTGGCAGCAACAGCATCCCGGCAACAGGTGCCTGGGCAATCACCTCAGGTGTTCTCCCAACAGGCTTGAGCTTTAACCCTGATACCGGTGAAATCACCGGAACACCAACCCAAACCGGTGTCTTCCCATTCACCGTTACCCTCACCGACAGCATTGGCGAAATCGGCACCAAAGCGCAGTCGATCACCGTTAACTCTGGCCCAACCATCACCACGACCCCAACTTCAATTCAGGCTTGGGTAAGCGAAGCTAAGACAATAACCAACACTGCAACCATCGGTACTGGAGCAATTCGTACCGCAACTGGTTGGACTGCAACTGGTCTGCCAAACGGTTTGAGCATCAACGGCACTACCGGCGTGATCTCTGGAACCCCAACCACTCAAGGCAGTTTCACGGTCACTCTTCGAGCAACAGATGTAAATAGCCTGTTTGACGAAGAAACACTCACCATCACGGTGGGCACTAAAGCGGTCATCACAACGTTAACCCCGCTCACCACGGCTGTCGTTGGTGTGGCAATCACCCCAATCAGCCAAACCAACACCACGGGAAGTTCGCCGATTCCAGCCACAGGAGCATGGTCAATTTCATCAGGCGCCTTACCAACAGGGTTGAACTTCAATGCCAACACCGGAGAAATTACTGGTACTCCAACGGTCGGCGGAACTTTCACGTTCACCGTGAAATTAACCGAATCGTCTGGCGAGTTTTCTACCAAGGCAGAAACGATGACCGTCAACGCGCCGCCCGCCATCACAACCTCGCCGCTTTCGCACACGATCTTTACTGGTTCAAGCTCGACGATTACCAATACGGCAACGCCTGGAACCGGAGCGATTCGAGCCACGGGTGCATGGACGGCAACTGGTCTGCCAACTGGCCTGACTATCGATGGCACCACCGGTGTTATCTCTGGAACGCCTGCTTCAACAGGAGTTTCGCCGGTGGTTGTGCGTGTCACAGACATCAATGGTTTGTTCGATGAAGAGACCCTAACGATTACAGTTACTCCTCCTGTGTACGGGCCAACGATCACCACCTCACCTGCGACCTACAAGTTTGGTGTGAACAACAACATCGGGTTGATCCTGGACGACTTCTTTGCTGCAAACACAAAATTCGCCCAGTCTCGAGAGATTGTGAACTCTGCGACGCAAGGAACAGCAGCAATTGCCGCGACAGGCGCATGGAGTGCAACCGACTTGCCTCCTGGCCTGACTATCAATGCAGACACTGGCAAGATTAGCGGCTTCGCAAGGGTCAGCAGGTTGCTTGGGTTCGTGCCGCCATCGTTGGCAGTTAGAACCCAGATGCCGCCCTCATGAA
>JBBAMO010000160.1:0-2817 GCA_040402495.1 Rhodoluna sp. | reverse complement strand
TGGCAGCAAAACATAGTCTCTCGGTGTCGTCCAGCAAAAACTCTCATGGCGATTGGTCAGCGCTTCGAAGGGTAAGAGTTCCAGTTGGCCACTCTTGGGCGGGCGTGTTCTTAGAAATGCAGGCTCGCAATCAAAACGTGTCGATCACTTCCAAGCGCAAGATTTTTTTGTTTTCAACGCAAAGCCAAACGCAGACCGCACCTGCTCGTGTGAAAGATTGGAGATCGCGGCTTGGCGACAAAATAGTTGTTCGGGGAATCGTCTCTTCTTTGGCGGCTTTGACCTTGTTGTTGCTGGGGCTGTCAATACCGGGATACGGTGGTCGCTCAAGTTCAGCGGTGGCAAAAACTCGAGGGGTAGTTTCGCAAAGCGCTAAACAGCTTGTTAAGCCAACAGCCAAGCCGTGCATTCTCGATAAGGCGCTGGCAGAGAAACGGGCTAGCTTTGTCAAAGAGTGGCACAAACTAGGGGGAGTAGGTTATTCGATCGTGACGATCACATGCGAAAAGAGGTCTGCTCAATTTAGAGCGGTAAAGAACCTAATAACCGGTGAAATCGTCTCGGTGAAAGCAGTTAGTTAGTGCCTACCGAGATTAGATGCCTAGGTTTGCGTCGAAGTTGCCTGCTTCTAGCCTTGCCTTTACGTCTACAAGGTATCGACTCGCATCTGCACCATCTACCAAACGGTGATCGTAAGAAAGTGCCAGGTAGACCATGCTTCGAATAGCGATGGTGTCGCCACCATCCGCAGTTTGAACGACAACTGGACGCTTTGTAACAACACCTGTGCCCAAGATTGCAACCTGAGGAAGAAACACGACTGGTGTGTCGAATAGAGCGCCGCGCGAACCAGTGTTGGTAAGCGTGAAGGTACCTCCGCCTAGCTCATCCGGCTTCAACTTGTTTTCACGAGTGCGTCCGGCAAGGTCGGCAATCGCAACTGCAATCTGAGCGATGTTTAGCGATGCGGCATCGCGGATAACAGGGGTTAACAAACCGCGCTCGGTGTCAACCGCAAACGAGATGTTCTCTTGCGGGTGATAAACGATGCTGTCTCCATCGATGCTGGCGTTCAACTTAGGGTGCGCGCGTAGTGCTTCGGCTGCCGCGAGTGTGAAGAACGGCATGAAGTTCAGCTTGCCGCCAGTTGCTGCAACAAACTGTGGCTGTACCTTTGCGCGCAATGCTGCAATCTTGGTGACATCAACCTCTACAACGGTGGTGAGTTGAGCGGTTTGCTGCATTGATGCAACCGCACGCTCTGCCAAAACCTTGCGAAGGCGAGTCATCTGTTCTGTGGTTCCGCGAAGCGCAGAAGCTACAAGTGGTGTTGCTGGCGCTGCTGCCGGAGCAGCCGCAGAAGGAGCTGCAACTGTCGCTGGGATCGAAGCAGTATTCGTTGCAGCTAGTACGTCGTCCTTGCGAATGCGACCACCAATGCCGGTTCCAGAGATGTTGTGAAGATCGATTCCCGACTCGTTTGCAAGCTTGCGCACTAGAGGTGTGACGTAGCCAGCGTCTGATGCGGCAGCAGCAACAGGAGCGGCAGCAGCAACGGGTGCAGCAGCGACGACCGGTGCTGGAGTGGCAACCGGCGCAACGGCGGGGGCTTCCACAATTGGGGTTGCGATCGCAGGAGCAACAACAGGTGCCTCAACAACGGCAGGAGCGGCAACTTCCGCCTCAACTACAGCCTCAGCAACTGGGGCAGCAGCAGCCGGAGTGGCCCCGCCAGCTGCGCCAACACCGATGATGGCAAGAACCCCGCCAACCTCCACGGTTTCGTCTTCTTGAACCAGAATCTGTTCAACAACGCCTGCAAATGGAGACGGAATCTCGGTGTCTACCTTGTCAGTTGAAACCTCTACTAGAGGCTCGTCAACAGCAACAGTGTCGCCTACCTTTTTTAGCCAGCGGGTGACTGTTCCTTCGGTGACGCTCTCACCTAGTGCAGGAAGTACTACTGATTCACTCATTTGTTGCTCCTTTAGCGGAAATACGTATCAATACTAGGCGTGTGCGTGAAGTGGCTTACCAGCAAGAGCCATGTGGGCCTCGCCAATTGCTTCATTCATGGTTGGGTGGGCGTGCAGCAAGCTGGCCACGTCTTCAGGGTGCGCTTCCCAGTTCACAATCAACTGAGCCTCGCCGATCTGCTCGCCAACGCGAGAACCAATCATGTGAACACCGATAACTGGGCCGTCATTCTTGCGAACAAGCTTGATAAAACCGGCAGTGCCGAGAATCTGGCTCTTACCGTTTCCGCCAAGGTTGTACTCATAAACCGAAACGTTATCCGCTCCGTGAATCTCACGAGCTTTGGCTTCGGATAGACCAACGCTGGCAACTTCTGGTTCGCAGTAGGTCACCTTCGGAATTCCTAGCTCGTCGATGGCAACCGGGTTTAGGCCGGCAATTTCTTCGGCGATAAAGATTCCCTGTGCAAAACCGCGGTGAGCCAACTGCAGGCCAGGAACAATGTCTCCGGCAGCGTAGACACCTGGAAGGTTGGTCTGTAGGCGCTCATTGGTGAGCACGTAGCCTCGATCCATGTTGACACCCTGCTCCTCGTAGCCGAGTCCTGCGGTGTTTGGGCCGCGACCAACAGCAACTAGCAGCAGTTCGCCGTCGAGTTTCGTGCCATCTTCTAGAGACACAACAACACCGGTCTCGTTCTGCTCCACACCAGAGAAACGAACACCTAGCTTGAAATCAATACCGCGCTTGCGGAAGGCGCGCTCGAGGCCCTTCGAAACAGCTTCATCTTCGTTTGGAACTAGGTGAGGTAGGCCTTCAATGATTGTGACATCTGCGCCA
>JBBAMO010000159.1:0-2866 GCA_040402495.1 Rhodoluna sp. | reverse complement strand
CTCAAGCAGTCGTCCATCTTCTAGCACGATCACGCGCGACGCAAGCATGGCGACGAATTCGATATCGTGTGAAGCCAAGACAATGCCTCTGCCCTCGGACTTTAGTTTCTCCAAGATTCGAGCGAGGGCTCGCTTCGCTTCATAGTCCAGGCCTCGAGTGGGTTCGTCGAGCAAAACAACTCGTGCACCTTTGACCAGCTGCACTGCTAGAACCAGAGCGAGCTGTTGACCAGCCGATAAATCTCTAGGATGCTTGCGCGGGTCTACTCGTCCCGCGAATGTTGCAAATAACGAGGCGGTAGAGGTTGCCTCAACCTGAGCAACCAAGTCGCTTTCTTGAAGTTCTTCGGTCAGTGAGTTAAGAAACAGCAGGTCGGATGCCTTCTGCGGAACAAGTGTTATGTGTCCTAGGCGTTCATCATCTTTGAGAGAAGCAGGGTCACCCCAGGGAGTTTCAACCAGCCCTCCAGAGCGTTTGCCTAAGCCCTGCAAAGCCCAAATTAGGCTCGATTTTCCTGAACCGTTTTCACCCATCACGGCCAGAATTTCTCCTGCATGCAGTTTGACGTGAATTGGCTTTAGAGCCTCTTTAGTTCCATAGCTAACCTGTAGACCGTTGGCTTCTAGCAAAACATCCGACGTATTGGTTGCGCTCTCTGTTCTGGCGCTCCACTGCCTTGACTGTATGGTTTTGCCAGCACACTGCGCTGGGTCTAAAATCACAGGCGTCCAGCCAAGGCGCATCGAGAGTTCCACAATCGGCGGAACCAATCGATATTCTTTGAAGGCATCTCCAGGCGACAGTTTCGAAACCGACCCGTCGCCGTAAACGACCACCACCGAATCCACGTGGCTCAAAACTCGCTCCAAGCGATGCTCAGCAAGAAGAATCGAAACTCCTTCCTGTTTTGCAATGCGCTTCAATAACTCAACGATGTCCGCTGCAGCAGTCGGGTCTAGCGCTGAAGTCGGTTCGTCGAGTACCAGCAACTTTTGTCCTGCAGCTAAAGCCGCTGCAATGGCCACGCGTTGCTGTTGCCCACCTGAAAGATTCGCTAGGTCGCTAGCGAGCAGCGATTCGATTCCAACGAGCGCAGCATATTTATATACTCGCTCAGTCATTTCCGAAGCTTGAAAGCCAAGTTGCTCGAGCGAGAATGCGATCTCGTCCTCGACTGTGTCTGCAACGAATGAGCCCTCTGGCTGTTGATTCACATAACCAACTTGAGATGCGAGGTCGTGTGGCAAGCCCCCAGTTTTGTCTTCTCCGTTTAGTAGCAAACGGCCGCTCAGAGTTCCACCGGTGAAATGAGGGGCTAGACCATTGATTATCTTCAGAAGTGTCGACTTACCGCTGCCCGTTGGCCCGCAAACCAGAACAAACTCCCCAGGTGCAATCTCAAGGTTCGCTCGGCGTATCACAGCATCTTCGTAGCCGTCGTAGGTAAAAGTTACGTCCTCGAGTTGAATCATCTAAAACCACCCGCCGCATAAACGGATACAGCCACCAAGACTGAAGCCAAAAGCCAAAGCAGGTAGTCGGCCATCGTGTACTTCTGCTTTTTATAACGAGTGCGAACATTTTTTGCCGATGAAAGCGCAACAACATACACAACCAAAGACAACGCAATACCGAGTACCAGTAGCGCGGGGGTCGTAACTTCAGGGTTTGTGAGCAACAAGTATGAACCAACCGCAAACAGCACTAGAGAAACCAGAGAAACACCACGGATGGCCGCAGACGCAGTCTTGGTCAGTCTGCCGCGGCGCCCAAAGCCTCGAGCATCCATGCTGGCGGCAAGAGACAAAGATCGCTCAAGTGTGTCTTCGAGTACTGGAATCACAGTTCCTGCCAGGGTTCCAACCCGAGAGCTCTTACCTCTCAGCAGGCGAGCCCGCCTAACCCGTTGAAGACTCTCGATAAGCTGTGGCGCCAAATTAATGGCAACCGATATAGCGGTAGCAACTTCGTAAAGAGCGGCAGGGGTCGACTTCAAAAGTTTTCGGGGGTTAGCCAGCGTGTTTGCCAGCGCGATTGAAAGCACGATTGCGGCTAGGCGCATGCCGTCAAGTGTTGCCGCCTGCAGTGTGCTTGAAGACACCGCACCAAACATCTGTATCGAAGGGCCGAATCCGAGATTGATATCGAGAGTTGGAAGGGTAAAGACGATCTGCTCTGAGCCTGAGGTGTTGAACACTATTCGAAACGCGACTCGTATCACCAGGATGAACACTGCCAGAAGTGCGTAAAAGCCCAAGCTTCTTGCCCATGGGGCATCGGTGCGCAACAGAGCAGCCAACCCCAGGCAGGCCGCTGAGATTGTGAAAGCCACCAAAATCGAATGCGTCATTCCAGCAGTGATTGCCAAAGAAAAGCCGAGTACCCACCAACTGCCAGGGTGAATCAAGGCAGCTTGAATCTTTCCTAGGTTGCGCATTTGAAGGTCTTTGGTGCAATCGTGGGCATCGCTTGCGTTGGGCTTTTGCCGCTGGGAACCCATAGCCAGGCTTCTGCCGAGCCGCAAGCGGGTTTGTGAAACCTAGAGCCCATTCCGCTGTAAGACCATTTGTGTTTGGAGTTACTCAAGAAGTAAGCCCACGAGCCTTCACTGTACTTAGGCGTGTCGATGCAGTCTTGGTCGGCAGGTGCAGGCCAACCATTGACTCTGCAGACGAATCCTGTTTGGTACTGCTCGGTGCCTTCTACCTCGGCAACATTGGCCAGAAGCTGCCAACCATCTGAAGCGAATCCAGTCTGGCAAAACTCGAGGTCTTGCGCGCCACCGGCAAACTCAATCACTAGGCTCACGCCTGGTGTGTCTTTAGAGCACTGAGTTTCGGTAATGATCTCGGTGTCTGTGCGCTG
>JBBAMO010000158.1:0-2902 GCA_040402495.1 Rhodoluna sp. | reverse complement strand
GGGTGCGATTTGATTTTGCGCTTCAACTCTGCCAAACGCTGTTCACGTGCGTGGCCGAGAATGTTTACGGCATTTCGATGCCAAGCGTCTATTCGAGCGATCACTCAAAGAGCGACGCACAAGACTCGGCCGAGCGCCTCGGCGCACAATACTTCACCGTGCCAATCGAACCGATGGTGCAGGCGTTCGAAAAAGAACTTGAATTTTCAGGGCTGGCTAGCGAAAACCTTCAGGCTCGAGTGCGCGGCGTGATCTTGATGGGTCTCAGCAACCAGCACGGTCACCTCACTTTGACCACCGGCAACAAAACCGAGTTGGCCGTGGGCTACAGCACAATTTATGGCGACTCGGTTGGCGGTTTCGCTCCTCTCAAAGACGTTGAGAAGACCCTGGTTTGGAGGCTTGCAAAATGGCGCAACCAACTTGCTCAACAACTCGGCCAGACCGAACCCATCCCAGAAAACTCAATAACCAAGCCGCCTTCGGCCGAACTTCGACCTGGGCAAGTAGACCAAGACTCGCTACCAGAGTACGAAGTTCTCGACGAGATTCTCGAAAACTATGTCAACAAGCGAGAGTCTCTGGCGCAACTGCTTGCCCGCGGATTCGACGAGGCAACTGTTCGCAGGATCGTTACGCTCGTTGATCGAGCCGAATGGAAGCGCCGTCAAAGCGCCATCGGCCCCAAGATCACCGGAATGGCTTTTGGTCGCGATCGTCGACTACCGATTACAAACAAAAACAAGGAGTAAACATGGCTGCAGATCGACTGATTTCTACGGGTGGACCTTGGGAAGCCGTAATTGGCTATTCGCGTGCTGTGGTGGCAGGTGAATACGTGCACGTCTCGGGCTCAACCGCAACCGTTGATGGAGTTCTTCAACACGAGGGAGATGCATACGGGCAAACACTGACCGCCTTCAAGGTTATCGAAGCAGCTCTTGCCCAGGCAGGCTACGATCTTGCAGACATCGTGCGTACTCGCGTGTATGTTTCGGATGCCAGCCATATGGACGACGTTGCCAAGGCGCACGGAGAGCTTTTCGGAGAGATTCGCCCTGCCGCAACGATGCTTGCCGGCATCTCGTTCATCAACCCAAAGATGCTTGTGGAGATTGAAGCCGATGCCTGGAAGCCAAAGTCATGAGCGAACTGACGCCAAAGGTGGTGCGCACCTCGCACCTTCAAGAATTCAAGGCAACGGGTCAGAAGTTCGCCTGCCTCACCTCCTACGACTCGATCACCGCATCGATTTTCGATGAGGCTGGCATAGAAGTTGTTCTGGTTGGCGACTCTGCTGCCGACAACAGCCTTGGATACGAGACCACCCTGCCAATCACGCTAGACGAGATGATCTCGTTTGGGCGTGCCGTTGCTGGAGCATGCAAGCGAGCTCTTGTTGTTGTAGACCTGCCCTTTGGCTCTTATGAGACCGGGGCTGCCGATGCACTAACCAGCGCCATCCGTGTCATGAAGGAAACTGGGGCTCAGGCCGTGAAGCTTGAAGGCGGCGAACGCAGCGTTGCTGCCATCCGTGCGATCACAGAAGCAGGTATCCCAGTAATGGCGCACATTGGCTTCACGCCTCAAAGTGTGCACAACCTAGGCGGCTTTAAGGTTCAGGGTCGCGGTGAAGCTGCCGAAGAGGTGCTAGCAGACGCAAAGGCCGTGCAAGAAGCTGGCGCATTCGCTGTGGTTCTTGAGCTTGTTCCAGCTGAGGTGGCCACAAAGGTAACCGAGGGGCTTTCTATTCCAACGATCGGCATTGGCGGCGGCTCTGGTACCGACGGACAGATTCTGGTTTGGACCGACTTTGCCGGCCTTAGCGCTCACAAGCCTCGCAAGTTTGTGCGACAGTATGCCGACCTCAGAAGCACGCTTTTATCAGCCGCAAAGGCTTATCGCGACGACGTAGTGAGTGGCAGCTTTCCGAATGAGGAAGAGCGCTTTTAGTCTTCTTGGTTCTCTGACTCTCGCCATTTTCTGGCGCGCTCCTCGATTATTGACAAGGCTTGTTTTGCCTCAGTTTCGGTCTCGAAAGGACCTATTCGATAAGGGGCCGCAGACAGTTTGCCAAACTCAACCTGATTGGTTCGGGTATTGAACCACCACTCGGATGGAGATCCATCTGAACTAAGTTGGGGCTTTGCGGGTGTCATAAGCCCAGCCTAATCAGCCTCAAACTAAACTGACAACATGCCTAAAGACACTTCCGGACACCTGATAGCCGGAAAAGTGTCACCGAGACTAGATGTGCCTGCAGGCATTACCCGCCCCGAATACGTGTGGAAATTCACCCCAGCAAAATTTCAAGGTTCGAACGTAAAGAACCCCGAGCAAATCGAAAAAATCCGCGCAGCCGGAAAGATTGCGGCAGGAGCCATCGCTCTGGCTGGTAAACATGCAAAACCAGGGATCTCAACCGACTCTCTAGACAAGCTCGTTCACGAATATGTGCTCGACCACGGCGCGTATCCAAGCACTCTCGGCTACCGAAACTATCCGAAGTCTTGTTGCACCTCGGTGAACGAGGTAATCTGCCACGGCATCCCAGACGACACAATCCTCGAAGATGGCGACATCGTAAACGTGGATGTGACGGCTTATCTAGATGGCTTTCATGGCGACAGCAATCAAACCTTCGCCGTGGGAACAGTATCTGATGAGGTTTCAGACCTTATCGACCGCACTCGTGAAGCGCTAAACCGCGGAATGGCCGTCGTGGCTCCAGGTCGCGAAGTAAACGTGATAGGTCGCGCCATTGAAAGTTATGCCAAACGCTTCAATTACGGAGTTATTCGAGATTTCACAGGGCATGGTATCGGTGAGGCGTTTCACTCGGGCTTGATCATTCCTCATTACGACACTCAGCAGTACCGCGACGTGATGGAAGTGGGCATGG
>JBBAMO010000157.1:0-2907 GCA_040402495.1 Rhodoluna sp. | reverse complement strand
GCCATAGTCATTTGGGACGATGAGGACTCTAGCCATCAGGATCAATCCTCACCGTATGTTTCGAGTCGTGAGGTAGCTCTTCTCAGACAAACAATTGACAAATCGTCACTTCATTTCTTCGCTCACACCAGGTCACTGGCCATACAGCGACTCGTTGAGCTGGGTTATCTGAGCGAAGCCACGCGTAATTTCTCAAAGCCAGTAGTGGCTTTTAGCGAGCACGATGTTCGAGTCGACACACTCGCATTCAACACAGTTCGAGCTGGTCTCAAACTTGGGCCGGTTCTAGTGCAAGTCTCGAACCTCGGCGTCGCTAAGAGTGCTTATTGTGCGGCCTGCTCAACCAGAGCCACCTGCACACACTGCAATGGGCCAGTATGGATAGACAACGCTGGTAAAACGCGTTGCCGCTGGTGCAATGGGTTCAACTTGGCGTTCCGTTGTTCAAAGTGCGGTGGCGAGAAACTGCGCATGGGTCGAGCAGGCAGCACAAGAACGGCAGCCGAACTAGGACGAGCATTTCCGGGCGTGCAGATTGTTGAAGCAACCGGCGAAAACGTGGTTCAGCACGTTGACGGTGGTCCTAAAATCGTGATTTCGACGCCCGGCGCAGAGCCTGTTGCTGACGGTGGTTACTTTGCAGCAGTAATTCTTGATTGCGATGTCGCGCTTGCAAAAGATTCGCTAAAGGCCAGAGAGGATGCTGTGCGAGGCTGGTCTAACGCCATTGCTCTCACAAACACTAAATCCCACTCTGCCCTGATCGGGTTACCAACAGACCTGGGTGGCTACTTAACAACTTGGCGCCTAATGGAACTAGCTTCGCTAGAGCTTGCTGAGCGAGAGTCTCTAGGGTTTCCCCCTGCAAAGCGAATGCTGTCGGCCACGGGTCTAAAGGAATTGGTTCAAAAGCTTGAGGTTGAACTTGGCCAAATTCCCGGAGTCAAGGTACTCGGTTCGGCCCCTCTTGAAAACGCAAATGAGTGGCGTGCTATCGCAAGTTTCAGCTACTCCAGTGGCAAAGCAGTCGCAGATCTCACAAGAAAATTCCAGCTGAAGCACTCCGGAACAAAGCGAATCAATTCAAAGTCTGGCCAACATCAACGAGCTGTTTCGATCAAGATGGACGACCCGCGGGTACTCTAAGTCAGATGGTTGATTCGATAGTTTTTGCAGGCACGCCCCAAAACGCGGCACAGACGCTGAGCGAACTTGTTGCAGCAGGCATCGAAGTCAGTCTCGTTATCACGAGACCAGACGCACCTATAGGCCGAAAAGCTGTTTACACCGAATCGCCTGTGGCTTCGACCGCACGAAGTCTTGGTCTAGATGTGCACAAAACCAACTCAATTGACGAAGCTGCTATTCAACGGATCAGCGAAACGCAAAGCGAAGTTGGTCTCATTGTTGCCTACGGTTCCATTTTGAAAGGTCCGGCACTTAGCGCCCTCAGCAAAGGCTGGTACAACTTGCATTACAGTCTGCTTCCACAGTTGCGAGGAGCTGCGCCTGTTCAACACGCAATCATTCAAGGGTTACGCGAAACCGGTGTCACCCTGTTCAAGCTCGACCTGGGTGTCGACACGGGTAAATATCTTGCTGCCGTGAAGACCAAGATAGAGCCAGGCGAGAGTGCCGCTAGGTTGTTGGCGCGCCTCACATCACTTGGTTGCACACTACTTCTGCAGGAACTGCCTCGGATTTACGCAAACACGGCTGAATTCCAGGAGCAGCTTGGCCTAGCCACCTTAGCGCCAAAAATCTCTAGAGCAGACGCACGTTTAGATTTTCAAAAGAGCGCCACGGAGATTGAAGCAATAATCCTCGGATGCAATCCTGAACCTGGAGCGTGGACAACACTCGATGGGAAGCCATTCAAGATTCATGATGGATTCGCGGTTGAAACTGACAATGAATGTGCACCGGGTACTTTGTTCGAGCTTGCTTCTCAGCCAGCAGTTCGTTGCGCGGATTCCACCGCACTTGTTATAAAGCAAGTTCAACCCTCCGGTAAGGCAGCAATGTCGGCCAAAGACTGGCCCTCGGCAACGTTCAGATCAACGACACCCGTTGGATCACCACTGATGGCTGGGACCTCCAGGCCGACGTAGCAACCTTCGTAAACGGAGCAAACACGATTGCCAAGAGCAACTTCGGTCTAGTTCCTAACGTGGTTGTTGGTTCAACTGTTGCAACCGGTGTAACCGCTGCTGCTGGAACCGTTGCAGGGTCTGCAACCTACCCAACCGCAATCGCTAGTGCTGCAAAGAACGCTGACCTCGGTAACACCGGTGTAAGCGTTGTAAACGCAAACCTAACCTTGCGTGCACCACGTGCCACCGCAGCTGGAAGCTACACCTCGACGGTCACCTTGACCCTGTCGACCAAGTAATCAGCTAAAAACAACGATGTGGCGGAGCAGAAATGCTCCGCCACATCGCTTTAACCGGCAGGTTTGCTTAGCCTCTGGTTTACCTTGCGTTGCCCCATTGGTAACTGCAAAATGGCAGTATTTTTGTATGCTGACTATCCTCAGAACCGCGACAGCGAAGGCCTTACTCGCTGTTGCCGTGATCGCGCTTGCTCTAGCGCATCTGTCAGCCCCAGCCTCAGCGGTTCAACTAGGTCAAGGTGCCTACCAGGCGGCTGAAGAGACCGATGCCATAGCAGTGAATCCTGCTACTCATGGCGAGGCCGATAAATCTCGAACAAGATTTGAATATCAGCTCAACCCTGGCCAACCAGCCGGCGATTCCATTTACGTGGTCAACACCGGAACTTCCGTTCAAGAAGTGACCCTCTATGCCAGAGATGCTTTCACCGGATCTAAGGGCGATTTTCTGATTCAAGACGAGTCTGTTGCGCCAAAGGACGTTGGGTCTTGGGTGAGCTTTTCTGGCAAAAAGA
>JBBAMO010000156.1:0-2911 GCA_040402495.1 Rhodoluna sp. | reverse complement strand
GTCGGCGAGTACGCTGCTCCGATTGATCGGGAACCAGCTGCAACCCTGATCACTCTTCATCCGCTGCCAACTCATGGCGGCTTTATGGACTCACACATCTTGCGCAAGGCTTCAAACCGCTTGCCGGCTCTTGCCGACATTGCTGTTTTGCGATTTAACACACGCGGCACCGAGTCGCCGCGCGGCCTAAGCGAAGGTGCATTCGGAGATGGCATAACCGAGCGTGCCGATGTTGAAGCAGCCGTAAGTTGGGCACAGCATCG
Organism: Rhodoluna sp.; assembly: GCA_040402495.1. Taxonomy (GTDB): domain Bacteria; phylum Actinomycetota; class Actinomycetes; order Actinomycetales; family Microbacteriaceae; genus Rhodoluna. The sequence goes on along the minus strand of JBBAMO010000156.1, from coordinate 2,648 downwards.
TGGTTTGAAAAACCTTTGGTTGGTTGGCTGGTCTTTTGGAACCGAGCTTGCGCTCAAGTATGGCCACGACAAAGACATCGTTGGGGTAATCCTGTTATCTCCGCCATTGCACCGCACAACAGAGGCTGAACTCGCCGTCTGGGCAGGAAGCACCAAGCGTGTTGTCGCTCTAATTCCTGAACACGACGATTACCTGCAACCTGCCGAGGCGGCGCAGAGGTTTGCAACCATTCCGCACGCCGAACTTGTGGCCGTTGAGGGCGCTAAGCATCTTTGGGTAGGGGAGTCGGCTACCAAATCGGTGTTGAACGAGATTGTTAGAGCGGTGCGCCCAGAGCGCTACCCACTGCCAGAGGTTTTTGAAGCTAACTAATTACTTTGCTGGCGTGGCACCCACACCTGGCGGATGATCAAGATAATCGATGCTGCAACTGGGATGGCCACGAGCGCACCCAAAACTCCAAGAAGCGCTCCGCCGGCCAAAGCTGCAACCACGATTACCGCGCTAGGCACCGAAACCGCCTTCGACATGATTCTCGGCGAGATTAGGTAAGCCTCGATCTGCAAGTAGGCGAGGTGGTAAATGCCGACCACCAGCGCAGTTGACGGGCTAGTCGTTAGCGCAACGATGGTGACAATTGCCGCACCTGAGATTGATCCGACAAGCGGAATCAGTGCAAGGCCGAAAGTGATCACCGCGAGAACGAGTGAGAACTGCACTCCCACGATGCTCATCATGATGAATCCTGCGGTGGCATTGATCAGTGCGATGGTGACCTGCCCCATAACGTAGCGACCGATAGAGTCTGCAATCTGCTCTGCAAGCCCGGTAAAGGTTGCGCGCTTCGACGAAGGCACCAACTTGTAGATGTAGCTTTTGAAGCTGCTCATTGCCGACATGAAGTAGAGACTGAGGGTGAACACAATCAGTGCACCAAAGAACCCGTTGAACACGTTGAGGCTTACCTGCACCACGCCGCCCAGCATGGTTGGCCAGTTTTGAGAGTTACTTAGAAACTGGGCAGCCGAATCGATGGCGCTAGAAATCGAACCATTGAACTGCTTGTCAAGAGCAGTAACAAGCTCGAGGTTCTTGACCGAGTCGAGGGCGTGTGGCGCAATCGTGACGAAATTGCCGAATTCCGAAACAACGGTTGGCAGCAACTGCCAGATCACAGATGCAACCACGGCAACCAGAGCGCCAACCACCGTAAGGATTGCGAAGGATCGCTTCATCTTGAGTTTGGTTTGAATGAAAGAAACGATTGGTTCTAGCCCCAGTGCAATAAAAATGGCGAGGGCTACGTAGGTAATGATGCCGGCTAGCGTGGAGGCGGCGTTTGCAAGCGCGATGGCGGTCAGCGCGCCAAGACCAGCTAGCAAACCAAACTGAAAACCGTTCGAAAGCTTGTTATTGCGTGATTCCACGGTGACCTACTTCTCGAGTTCTGCCTGCGCAACGTCGACAACGTCGCGCAGGTTCTTTAGGTAAACGGCAACTGCGTCGCGTTCGCTCTTTAGCTTGTTGATTCCGCGCTTTAGCGCGTTTGCCTCTGCAATCGAACGCGCGCGAGCGTCGGCGATGATGCTGCGGGCCTCGGCCTCAGCCGCAACCAGGATGGCCTCGGCCTTGGCTCTGGCTTCATCCTTGGTTCGCTTGTTAACCGACTTGGCGGCCGACTCAAGTGTTTCTGCTTCTAGCGCTGCTGCATCGGCGCGAATTTTTGACTGCGATAGAACGGCATTGGCCTCGTCGAGGTACTTTTGGGTAGCCGCAACTGCCTCCTGGTGCTTGGCGAGGTATTCCGCCTCAGCTTCAGCTCGCCGTGCGGTTATTTCAAGTTCCAGATCGATTCGAGCCTGCTCGGTTACCAATTCGAGCGCTCGGTCTGAGTTGAGTTCTCGGCCAATCTCATTCTGTGCAATGAGGCGGCGCTCACTGAGCTGTCGTTCAAACTTTGCCTTATTTGACTCAATCTCACGCTTTGCTGTTGCACGCATTCTTGCAACTTCGGTTGAGATTGAACCCCTAGTGGCACCTGCGTCGCGAATGGCTTCTTCAACCAGACGAGCCGACTCACGGCGACCCTGATTGATGATCTCGTCGTAATCGGCTTTTGCGGCGGCGTTCAGGCGCTCGGCACGGCGGTTGGCCTCAGATACAAGCGAGTCGTAATAAGTTTTTGCTTCGTTTTGAAGTTCGGCCGTTTCGGCCTGTAGTGCCTCGAGAATCTGCAGACGTTCGGCCTGGGCGTCAGCCACAATTTGTATGGCCTGTTCTTCGGCTGTGCTCAGAATAAGCGCCGCGCGCGCACCGACACTTGCGTAAGAAGGCGAAGTGGTTTCGGAGAGTAGGTTTTCTGCTCTGGAGGCGCGTTCGTTGGCCTCGCGGAGTTCGGTTGCCAGCTGGGCGTTTTGGGTAGAAATCTGAAGCAACTGGCGGCGAAGATCGCGCAAAACATCGTCGATTGTGTCGCGGTCGTAACCACGCATAACAATCGCGAATTCGGCTTCGTCTGCTGCCAAGTTAGTTGCTCCTAAGCCCTTCGGTAGACTTATCTAGGCGTTGTGCCCAGCCCTAAGTTTAGCCCGAATGGATTCAAGTGCGACTGTTAGCAGCGATAGGACTCTTCCTGCTTTCGCTTGCC
>JBBAMO010000155.1:0-2966 GCA_040402495.1 Rhodoluna sp. | reverse complement strand
CTATCAAAGATTCCACGAGCCCTCGAGGCGCCATTTACTATAAAGTACATTCATGCCAGAAGAAATGCGCAAAAGGGTTCTAGTAGCCGAAGACGAGTCGATTATCCGTATGGATATCGTTGAAACCCTTCGCGAGGCGGGTTTCGATGTTGTAGCGGAAGCTGGTGATGGCGAGCAAGCTGTAGCGCTGGCAACCGAACACAAACCCGACATCATCGTTATGGACATAAAGATGCCAAACATGGATGGCATCGAGGCTGCCGAGAAGATTCAGGCCCTCAAAATCCCAGTGGTGTTGCTGACTGCTTTTAGCCAGAAAGAGCTTGTAGAGCGTGCCACAGAAGCTGGCGCAATGGCCTATGTGGTCAAACCTTTTTCTCCCAGCGACCTATTACCAGCTATAGAAATCGCGCTAAGTCGTCACGCGCAGATTGGTGTCTTGGAGAACGAGATCGCCGACCTTCAGGAGCGCCTAGAAACTCGTAAGTTAGTTGACCGAGCCAAAGGGCTGTTGATTTCCAAGAACCTAGTGAAAGATGAGCCAGACGCTTTCAGGTGGATTCAAAAGTCATCGATGGATCGTCGACTCACAATGGCCCAAGTCGCTAAGACCGTCATTGAGCAACTCCAGGACAAGCCCGAAGCGGTTAGCTAAAAACTACCGAATATCCCGCAGTAGGTTTGTGATGCGGATGGTCGAGAGTCGTTTTCCATTCTCGTCAGCGACATGTATTTGATGAACCGTCAGAGTTGATCCCAAGTTGACTGATTCACACGTCGCAGTTACCAACCCCGATGTTGCTGATGCGGAGTGAGACGCGTTGACCTCAATTCCAACGGCAAACTTATTGAGGTGGTGGCCCCAGACGTTTGCCGCCATTGAACCAAGTGATTCAGCTAGCACAACGTAAGCGCCTCCATGAAGGAGTCCTAGAGGCTGGCGATTGCCTTCGACGGGCATAGTCGCAACCGCCTTTTCAGCACTTAGCTCGAGCAATACGATTCCCATTCGCTCGCCGAGTTCGCCGATGCTGCGCTTCTCAAAAAGCGCGGCAGCATCGGGGGATAATTTTGGCTGCATCTCCGACATCTTCTTCTCCAAACCGAGGGCGTATTCGCAAGTTAGGCTAATGCTATGAACGCTCAAGGCAAGCCTACTCTGCTACTAATCGATGGCCATTCCCTGGCGTTTCGCGCTTTTTATGCACTGAGCCCTGACTCATTCAAGACCTCTGCCGGTCAGCACACCAATGCCGTGCACGGCTTCATCTCGATGATGCTCAACATTCTTCAGGCCGAGAAACCTACACACCTGGCGGTTGCATTCGACCTATCGAGGTCTTCCTTCAGAACCGACAAATACCCTGCATACAAGGGCACACGCGGCGAAACTCCTCCGGAATTCAACGGCCAAACCGAGTTGCTTCAGCAAGCCCTGGAATCGATGAACATCAAGTGGATAACTAAAGAGAATTACGAAGCCGACGACATCATTGCCACGCTCGCGAAGATGGGAGACGACGCTGGCTTTCAGGTCTATGTAGTGTCTGGCGACCGCGACACCTTCCAACTCATTACTCCAACGACGACGATTTTGTATCCAGTCAAGGGCGTTATGAACCTTGCCCGCATGGATGACGCTGCCGTGTATGAAAAATACGGTGTGCATGCTGCGCAATATCCAGAGCTTGCCGCTCTGGTGGGTGAAACATCTGACAACCTGCCGGGCATCCCGGGAGTTGGGCCTAAAACCGCTGCAAAGTGGATTCAGGAGTACGGCTCGCTTCAAGCGATTTTCGATAACGCCGCGAACATCCCAGGAAAAGTTGGAGAGAGTTTGCGCGAGCACATGCAGGAGGCAGTAAGAAACCGCGAGTTGAACCACCTTCTGCGGGATCTGCCACTTCCAGCAGGCCTCGATGATTTCCATCTGCAGGGCTTGGATGAGTCAAAGGTGCGCAAAACCTTTGCCTCGCTTGAATTCAGAACCCTCACTGAACGAGTATTGAAACTGCGCGGAATTATCGGTGGCACCGAAGCTGGAACAGAAGGCAATGGGCAGGCAGAGGCTGGCACAGATGGCGCAGCAACACTCAACGCTACCGAGTCAATGCCAGCAACATACGTTATGCCCGAGCAGCCTGAATCAAATCGAACTTCTCTAGACAAACTGATTGAATGGGCATCCACCAACGCTCCGGTCGCTATTGATTTAGAGTTTGCTGGCCTCGAGCCTGTTTCAATTGGCGCTGCCAACTCCCAAACGCGTTATGTAGCCGCGGTTTCAAGCTCCGAGCAAATCTCACTCAAGGCATACCTCGAAGGAAAGACACCAAAAGTTGCCTTTGGGGCTAAAGATCTAGAGCGCAAACTGCTCGCATCTGGCGTTTCACTAAACAATGTTTCACTCGACCCGATGCTGTTGGGTTATCTTGTTGATCCGCTGCGCCGAAGCTACGCACTCGACGACTTAGTGGAGTTCTTTCTGCAGCACTCAGTGAATCGTGGAGACGCAAACGCCTTGATTCCAGAGGCCGGTGTAGACGTTTCGCTAAACGCCTGGCTAGCCTTTATTCTCGCTGACGCGCTTTGGGTGCAGGTTCAGGATCAAAACCAAGATGTGGTTTACGAACAGGTGGAAGCGCCAAGCAGTTCCACTCTTGCTCGCATGGAAGCTGCCGGAGTGAAAATTGACGTATCAAAGCTTGAAGCACTGCTCAAAACCTTGACCAGTCAGGTTGCGACAGCTGAACGTGAATGCTTCGACCTGATCGGCAAAGAAATCAACTTGGCTTCACCCAAGCAGCTTCAAACTGTGCTTTTCGAAGACCTCGGCATGACTGGAAACAAGAAGGTGAAAACCGGCTTCTCAACCAATGCCGAATCGCTAAATACCCTATTTGAAGAGACCGACACGGCGTAGGTTGCGTCAGCACTGATTGAACGGCGCAGCTCCTTGAGCTGAG
>JBBAMO010000154.1:0-2967 GCA_040402495.1 Rhodoluna sp. | reverse complement strand
CCCCAGTTGATGTTCGACTGCTCGGCGTTGCCGACCTCGCCGATGGTTGCGCGGCAGCGAGCATCCACGTTGCGGATTTCGCCAGATGGCAAACGCAACTGAGCGTAAGCGCCATCCTTGGCAACCAGACGGATCGAAGCACCAGCTGAGCGGCCCATCTTGGCACCGCCGCCTGGCTTCAACTCGATAGCGTGAATAACGGTACCGACTGGGATGTTCTTGAGAGGCAGGTTGTTGCCTGGCTTGATGTCAGCCGATGGGCCCTGCTCGATTGGGTCGCCCTGCTTGATCTTGTTCGGCGCGATGATGTAACGCTTCGTTCCGTCAATGTAGTGCAACAGAGCGATGTTAGCGGTACGGTTCGGGTCGTACTCGATGTGAGCAACGGTTGCTGGCACGCCATCTTTGTCGTTACGACGGAAGTCGATAACTCGGTACTGGCGCTTGTGGCCACCACCGATGTGACGAGTGGTGATACGACCAGCTGAGTTGCGGCCACCAGTTTTTGGTAGTGGTCTCAACAAAGACTTCTCAGGCGTTGATCGAGTGATCTCGGCGAAGTCCGAAACAGACGAACCACGACGACCAGGGGTCGTGGGCTTGTACTTGCGAATAGCCATTTTCTTGCTTTCTCTACTTCCGCTTAGCCGACGTTGGTGAAGATGTCGATTGAACCGGACTTAAGGGTGACGATGGCGCGCTTGGTGTCTTTGCGCTTGCCAAGGCCGATGCGAGTGCGCTTGACCTTGCCAACACGGTTTAGGGTGTTGACCGAAGCAACCTTCACGTTGAAGATGGTCTCGATGGCCTGCTTGATCTCGGTTTTGTTAGAGCGTGGGTCAACCTCGAAGGTGTACTTACCTGCGTCGATTAGCGCGTAGCTCTTTTCAGAAACGATTGGCTTGATGATGACATCGTGTGCCGACTTGTTGATTGCACTCATCGTTATGCATCCTTCTTTGCTGGGCCACCGATGTACTGGTCAAGAGCCGACTTGGTGAAGACCAGGTCGTCGCTGAGCAGGATGTCGTAGGCGTTGAGCTGGTCAACCGGAAGAACGTGAACGCTCTGTAGGTTGCGCAAGCTCTTGTAGCTGGTGTCGTCGTTGCGGTCTAGAACAACAAGCACGTTGCGGCGCTGGGTTAGCTGAGCAAGGATGCTAGCTGCAGCCTTGGTCGACGGAGCCGAACCGATTGCGAACTCGTTGATGACGTGCAAACGACCGTTACGTGCGCGGTCGGATAGTGCGCCCTTGATAGCGGCAGCAATCATCTTCTTTGGGGTGCGCTGTGAGTAGTCGCGAGGCTTTACAGCGTGGACCATGCCACCGCCGCGCATCTGTGGAGCACGGATCGAACCCTGACGAGCACGACCGGTTCCCTTCTGCTTGAAAGGCTTGCGACCTGCACCGCTAACTTCGCCACGGGTCTTTGCAGACTGAGTTCCCTGGCGGGCTGCTGCCTGCTGGGCTACTACTACCTGGTGAATTAGTGGAACGTTGGTCTGGACGTCAAATAGGTCTGCAGGTAGGTCGACTGAGCCGGCCTTCTTGCCCTGAACGTCGAGAACGTCTACCTTGGTGGTTTCTGCCATTTGGGTTACGCTCCCTTCACTGCGTTGCGGACGAATACGAGCTGGCCCTTAGGACCAGGAACTGCACCCTTGATAAGTAGCAGACCCTTTTCGGCGTCTACCGAGTGCAAAACTAGGTTGATTGCGGTGACGCGGTCTCCACCCATACGTCCAGCCATCTTCTTGCCCTTGAAAACGCGACCCGGTGTCGAAGACATACCGATCGATCCAGGCTTACGGTGGTTGCGGTGAGCACCGTGAGATGCACCAACACCGTGGAAGCCGTGGCGCTTCATGTGACCTGCGAAGCCCTTACCCTTTGAGGTGCCTACGACGTCGACCTTTGAGCCAACTTCGAAGACCTCAACACCAAGCTCCTGGCCTACTTCGTAGGTAGCAGCGTCGGCGGTGCGGATTTCGGCGATGTAACGACGTGGATTGACGTTTGCCTTGGCAAAGTGGCCGCCGATTGGCTGGTTTACCTTGCGAGGGTCGATAACGCCGTATGCAACCTGGATGGCTACGTAGCCATCGGTTTCGATGTTCTTGATCTGGGTGACAACGTTGCTGCCGGCTTCGACCACGGTTACTGGGATTAGACGGTTGTTCTCGTCCCAGACCTGGGTCATGCCGAGCTTCTTGCCCAGCAGTCCCTTGACTGTTCTATCTGCGGTAGTCATCAGTTTCCTTAGAGCTTGATCTCGATGTTGACGTCAGCTGGCAAGTCGAGACGCATCAATGAGTCCACGGCCTTTGGGGTCGGGTCAATGATGTCGATAACACGCTTGTGGGTGCGCATCTCGAAGTGCTCGCGGCTGTCCTTGTACTTGTGAGGAGAGCGGATTACTGCAATCACGTTCTTCTCGGTAGGCAGTGGAACTGGGCCTACTACGGTTGCTCCGGCACGGGTAACCGTGTCGACAATCTTGCGTGCGGACGAGTCGATGACCTCGTGGTCGTACGACTTAAGTCGAATGCGGATCTTATTAGCCGCCATGCTGACTCACTCTCATTCACGCCTCTGGCATTTGCCTCGGGCACGTTTAGTAGCACTACTTCTGTTGCACCACTGTTTATCTGTCAAAACCCATTGCTGGGGGTACTGCATCTCCGACCCACGCTGTCGGGCGTGTCGCATGAATAATCACACGCAAGCCAAAAGCTTTGGTCGAATAAATTTCTGTTCTCGCTCCGGCCGGACCAGCTACGCTGTTCACTGCGCCAAGAGTGGTTAGCGCCAGAAAGCACTACATCTCATGAACCTGTCTAGTTTACGGGGGATGTGGGCGCGAATGCAAATTGTTTTTACCCCGGAATCCGCCCAAGATGCCTGTCCCCCGCTAACGGCAAGGTATCGGATGTAACCAAGTCCACCACCAACGCAGCGGCTAACAC
>JBBAMO010000153.1:0-2977 GCA_040402495.1 Rhodoluna sp. | reverse complement strand
ACCGGCCAGACCAGCAACGATATTGCGTACACCAAGACCGCAACCACCGATGCTGTAACCACCATCTACTGGGAGTACAAGAACCACACCTGTGCCGGCGACAACAACGTTGGCTGGAGCCAGGGTCTTCCGGGTGGAGTTGCGATTGCGCCAAATAACTGTGGCGGCGACAACACTACTGTTTCGTCATGGGACATCCGTGTTCGTGGCTTCGACATGCTGGTCAACGGTGTAAACCGCAACATCTACTACATCCCGACTTACAACATCTTCAACCTGAAGATCAACAAAAAGTCGCTGACCATCTCGAAGGTGACCGCAGAGAAGGTGTACAACGGTGACGCCAACATCAACCTCAGCGAAATCACTGTGACCGGCGCTATCGATGGTGAGACTCCCTACCTAGATGGCCAGAACTCACAGGGCACCTTCGCAGATGCCACCGCGGGCACCGGCAAGAGCATTTCTCTTGGTGGCGACCTCAAGTTGGCGGGACAGTTCAACAGCAACTACGTGTTGACCAACCCGAACATCGTGTTCACCGGAACCATCAAGAAGGCAGACGCAACCGTGCGTCTAACCCCTTCGGTTTCTTCGGTGATCATGACCAACGTAGTTCCTGTCGACATCACTGTCACCAACAAGGACACCCGAACCAACCAAGCTCCTGCTGTTGAAGCTGGCGCGTCGGCCATCGTAGTAACCTCGGGCACCACAAGTGTCTGTACCTACGCTGCCGGTGTTGTAACCGTACTGAAGGCTGGCGACTGTGTGATCAACGCATCGCAGGCCGCTTCGGCAAACTACAACGCTGCCAAGTCTTACCAAGACGACTCACTGACTGTGGAGTCAATCACTATCAAGGTGTTTGCTGCTCCTAAGACAGTTCAGGTTGTTGCAGACGACGTGAGCGTTGCACTTGGCGACTCGGTAAATCCATCAGCACAGGCCATTGGTCTTGTTGAGGGCGACGAGCTTGGTTCAGTGGTTTACGACTACTACCAGGGAGCAACCCTGCTAAGTGGAGCACCAACCGAGGCCGGTACCTACAAGATCGTTCCTCGCGATGCCAACCTAACGGCAGCCGACATGTCGGCCTACGTAAGCACCTTCAAGTATGTAGCTGGAAAGCTGATCATCACCCAGGTTCCACCCGTATTTACCGCGGTAACTCCTGCTCATGGCCCAGAAGCCGGCAAGAACACCGTTGTGATCTCTGGTGAGCGTTTGGGAGATGTAACCTCGATCCTCATCGGAACCAAGACTCTTCGTAAGACCGACTTTGTGGTCAACGGAGACGGCACCGAAATCAGCTTCAAGGCTCCTGCTGGCAAGGGCCAGGTTGATCTGATTCTTCGTGCCGGAAATGCCGAAGCGCCTGGTTTCTACGTTTACGATGCCCCGGTTGTTCCAGTGGTAACTGCGCCGCTAACCCTGTCGCTAGATCTCAAGCTCGAGGTAGGCGTCAAGTTAGTTGGCCAGAAGATCACCATCAGCGGTGGCGGACTCAAGGCGCTATCCGACTACACACTTGTGATGCGCTCAACTCCAATCACTATCTATAAGGGAGTGGCCGATGCTAACGGTAACTTCGTTCAGATTGTCACTATGCCAGGGAAAGCCTGCGTAGCATCCGGTGAGCACACACTGACACTGACAGGTATCAAACCAGCCGGTGGTGCAACGACGGCTAAGGCTTCGTTCCGACTTGCCAATGACTGTTTGGTAGAGGGCGGAAGCGCTGTGAAGAACGTCGTGAAGGGCAAGGTCACCTGGACTCTAAGTGGCTTCTTGTTCAAGTACCGCGATGAGCACCTGACTGCCGAAGGTTTCAAGTCACTAGATGGTCTAATCAAGAACATCAAGGGTGCCAAGATCGTAAAGATCTATGGATACACCGAGACCGACACCAAGTCTGCTGTGATCAAGAAGGCAAACTTGATTCTTGCAAAAGCTCGTACCGAGACCGTTCGCAAGTATCTGCTTTCGAAGGGTATCGTCGCAAAGTTCTACACCTACGGTAAGGGTGGCGTGAACCCAGTCAGCCTCAAGGATCAGGCTCAGAACCGTCGAGTAGTTATCGACGCCTCGTTCTAAAGACAAAAGCAAAAGGATGCCCAACTTCGGTTGGGCATCCTTTGTTTTAGAAGGATAATTGCCTTATGCAAACAACAGATTCAAACAACGCCAAGACAAAAACTTCGGGCGCTACGCGCACGCGAGTGCTGGTTGCCGCAGGAATCGTTGCTATCGCATCAGTAACGGGCGTAACCGTTTCAGCCCAGGTTTACGGCCTCAAGGGCATCAATGGCCAACTTGCGCCTGTGAGCAACGCCAATTGGCTTCCGATTGGTTTGAACGCGACTTTTTCGCACGCAATGCTCTATCGCAATTCGCACCTAAGAACAATCGCCAAACAGGTTGCCGAAAAGGGCAAGAGCGCGTCCAATGTTCAGTATGCACAAGCCCTGCTTTTGAAGCTAGACGACTGGGACACCCGCATCACCGACCTGCTCAAGTTCAACAATATCGATGTTGACTTTTCCGAGAACGAACTCAACAAGAGCTATCAGGCGGTCGAAGAACTTTCCAAGACGCTCTCTACCCTCGATGGTGATGCCCTCGATAAGAAGTTCAAAGCTCAAATGATGATTCTTGCGAGGCAGAGCGGAAACCGTTTAGCCAGCGACATATCGCTGTTGGACGACAAGACTCTCGAGGGTATTGCTGCCGAGATCTCGGGCTCGAACAACTCGGTTTCACAGGAACTCAACGCAGGCTAAGGCTCCTGCGGCAACCAATCGTTAGGCTTAATAAGTGATCGATCTAAATCTTCTGCGCGACAACCCTGAGATAATCAGGGCGTCTCAGCGTTTGCGCGGTGCCGACGAGGGCTTGGTAGATCTGGCCGCGGCCGCCGATGCATCATCGCGCAAGGCGCTTCAGGAATTTGAAACCCTGCGTGCCGAGCAAAACG
>JBBAMO010000152.1:0-3013 GCA_040402495.1 Rhodoluna sp. | reverse complement strand
GTTACCGAGGAGTAGACGTGGGTTTCTGGTTTTGGTTTGCCATCTTCGCTGGCATAACCGTTGTTGCGCTCGTTTCATACGCGCTGATTGGCCTAAACGTTGCTAAGCGAGCAAAGGTGCTGCAGAAGCGCGCGGAGCGTCTTCAGGCGCTCACGGCTCAACTCGAAAAGTCGGCCCACGAGGTTGTCGCCACCGAATCGCCGGTGGCTGCGCTCGACCAAGACGAGCTAACTGTTTTACAGCGACGCAAAGCCGTCTTGAAGCACCGCAGTCAACGCAAGGAAGCCAAACAGCGTAGGCTAATAGCAAGACTTCGCAACATTGAGATCGACGAAAGTAGGGTGCAAAAAGATGCCTAGAGGCTACGAATGGTTAATCATTCTCGTAATAGTTCTTTTAGTTTGGGGAGCGCCTAAGCTTCCTGGCCTTGCCAAGAGCATCGCTCAGTCTATGAAGATCTTCAGGTCTGAAATGAAGACCGGCGACAAGTCAAAGACTTCGGCTGAGGACGACAAGCCAGCCGATAAGTAGCGTGGCACGCAGCAAAAACCCTGAGCGCAAAATGAGCCTTGGGGGACACCTCAAAGAACTCAGAAACCGCCTGTTTTTTTCTGCCATCTTTATTGCAGGTGGTTCAGTCGCCGGCTGGTATCTCTTTGACGTTGTTTATGCACTTCTGAAGGCCCCCATCGATGCCGCAGCCGCGAATCACGGTATGACCGCGAGTCTAAACTTTTCGGATGTCATGGGCGCACTAGACCTCCACCTGCAGGTCTCAATTTTTCTCGGCCTAATGATGAGCAGCCCGGTGTGGCTATACAACTTGTGGGCGTTCATTACTCCAGCGCTCGAAAAGAAACAGCGTAGATTCACCATCGGTTTTGTGGTTAGTTCCGTGCCTCTGTTTGCCTCCGGTGTGTGGTTGGCCTGGGTGTCGTTCCCAACTTTCGTGAATGCTCTGCTCTCGCTTAGCCCAACCGGAAGCACCAACATCATGAACGCGGCCGATTACATGCTCTTTGCTCTGCGTTTGCTGCTGCTTTTCGGCGTTGCCTTTGTTTCGCCTGCGGTCCTGGTTTTGCTAAACCTTGCCGGGTTGATTACCGCCAAGAACATCTTCAACTCTTGGCGACTTGCGGTAGTTCTCATCGCCGTCATTGCTGCGGTGGCAACACCCACCGCCGACCCCATGTCGATGTTTGTTCTCATGATCCCACTAGCTGTTTTGTACTTTGCATCCGGAGCGGTAGCGCTGATTGCGGACAAACGCAAAGCCAAGCGCCAGCAAGACCTATTGGTCGAGTAGTCCATGGCAGATCTAGAAAACCTCAGCCCTGCCGAGCGATTCGCCCTTTCGAAAAAGAAGCAGTCGAAGCCTTCAATCGAGAACTTCACCGCACTGCTCGAATTTCCACTAGACCCTTTTCAGGAAGACGCCTGCCGTGCCCTAGCCGACGGTAATGGTGTGCTTGTCGCAGCTCCCACTGGAGCTGGCAAGACCATCGTTGGAGAGTTCGCGATTCACCTAGCCATCGAGAAAAACATGAAGGTGTTTTACACGACACCGATAAAAGCGCTTAGCAACCAGAAGTACGCAGAACTAGTTACACGTTACGGTGAAGACCGCGTTGGACTTTTGACCGGCGACACAAACAATAATGGCGACGCCCAAATCGTGGTGATGACCACCGAAGTTTTGCGCAACATGATCTACGGCAATTCGAATGCTCTTGTGAGCTTGGGCTACGTGATCATGGATGAGGTTCACTACCTTGCCGACCGATTTAGAGGCGCCGTCTGGGAAGAAGTGATTCTGCATCTACCCAAAGACGTCAAGGTGGTCTCGCTAAGCGCAACTGTCTCAAACGCTGAGGAGTTTGGCGCCTGGTTAGAGGAGGTGCGCGGTAGCACCAGCATCATTGTTTCTGAGGTGCGTCCGGTGCCACTCAACCAGCATGTGATCTTTGGCAACGAACTCATCGATCTTTTTGAGGGTGGGCCAGGGTCGCAACTGGTAAACCCCGAACTCACGCAAAAACACGCGAACAAGATGCGCCAACCAGTGAACAAACCATCACGTGGGCGTCGCGGTTACGACAATAACTGGCAAAAGAATCAAGCCAAGATTCCAAAGATTTCAAAGCCCGAAATGATCGACATCCTCGAGGACGAAAACCTTCTGCCAGCGATTTTCTTCATCTTCTCGCGAGCCGCCTGTGAAGCTGCCGTCAAGGAGTGCGTTCGTCACAGCCTTAGGCTCACCACGAATGAGGAGCGTCAAGAAATACGGTTGCTGGTCGAAGAGAAGTGCGCGAGCATCGCCGATGAAGATCTTGCGACACTCGGCTATTTCGAATGGCTGAGCGCGCTTGAAAGGGGAGTGGCAGCTCACCACGCTGGAATGTTGCCAGCTTTCAAAGAGGTTGTCGAAGAGCTGTTCCTGCGCAAACTGGTGCGCGTAGTTTTTGCAACTGAAACCCTAGCGCTGGGCATCAACATGCCGGCGCGCACGGTGGTGCTAGACAGGCTCGACAAGTTCAACGGCGAAGGTCGCGTGCAAATTACTCCGGGGGAGTACACGCAGCTCACCGGACGCGCTGGGCGCCGAGGCATCGATGTTGAGGGTCATTCGGTGATCCAATGGGCAGCCAACTTAGACCCTCAAGCTGTAGCAGGTCTGGCATCCAAGCGAACCTATCCGCTGATCTCATCTTTCAAGCCCACTTACAACATGGCTGTGAACCTCATCGATGCCTTCGGCCGCAATCGCGCCCGCGAGGTTTTGGAGATGTCCTTTGCGCAGTTTCAGGCCGACCGCTCGGTGGTTGGGCTAGCGAGAGGTTTGCGTGACCGCGAAGTGTCGCTATCCGGTTACGAGCAGAGCATGAAATGTCACCTGGGAAACTTTGGCGACTACGCGGGAATGCGCCGCGAGATTAGCGACATCGAGCGCGAACTGTCTGCCGGTCGCGTGCGTTCAGAACGCGGCAAGGACATTCGTCAAACCAAGGGG
>JBBAMO010000151.1:0-3018 GCA_040402495.1 Rhodoluna sp. | reverse complement strand
CGGCAAAATTTTCGCCCGTCGGTTGACCGTTTGGAGCGACCGCCTGGATGCCCGCCTTGTAAGTAACAATTAGGCCAACCGCGGATGTGTCGCTCGAACTGGCACTCGCGAGCATCGTTGCAGAAGCTGGCGATGCAACAGGAGAAATCAGGCTGGCAGCAAGCGCCAGACCGGCAACCAGACCGGCTGCTCGAGACCCCTTACGCAATTTCATGCTTCTAAGGGTATTGGCCGACGCTGAGAAATCTATGTGAGCTACAGAAATGTGAGTCAACGTCTAGAGGCTCTTTTGCATCAAGACCGTGCCGAGCCAGCGACCAAATTTGAAGCCAACTTTTCCGAGGTGACCCTGGTGCTTGAAACCGAATCTTTCGTGCAAAGCGATCGAAGACTCTGCACCTTTATCTGAAATAACCGCGACTATTTCTTTAACACCGGCAGCCTTCGACTCGGCCATCAGGTTTTCGAGCAATTTGGTGCCAACTCTCTTGCCGATAGCAGCAGGGCGAAGGTAGATGCTGTCTTCGACAGTGCGACGATAAGCAGCCTTTTGTCGCCAAGGTGCTACATAGGCAAATCCCAAAAGTTGCCCACCAGGGCTGATTGCCACCAAAAACGGTAGTTCTAATTCGGTAATGTATTCAAACTTGTGACGCCATTCTTCAAGGGTCAGCGGTTCGATGTCGAAAGTTACAACCGAATTGCGCACGTAATAATTGTAAATTTCTGAAACCTGCCAGAGGTCGTCTGTGGTCGCCTTGCGAATGGATAGCTCGCCCTCAACCTGAGGCGCAGCATTTTTGGCACGGCGTACCAGTCTCCAGCGAGACTCTGAATCGAGTGGCATCGAACTCCTAACAAGACCAATCTACCGTTTTTGCACCGATTGCTTTAAGCGCAGCATTGGCCTTTGAATAGGGTTTAGATCCAAAGAATCCGCGGCTTGCCGAAAGCGGACTGGGATGCGCTGCCGACAAAACGTTGCACCGAACAAGAAGAGCCTCAAGCTGTTGAGCTTGCTTGCCCCACAACAAAGCCACGAGGTTGCTGCGGTGCAACTTTGCCAGGGCGATGATCGCAGCATCGGTGAACTTACTCCAACCTAACTTTTCGTGGGCACCAGCATGGCCTACCACTGTAGTTAGGTGGCGATTGAGCAGCATCACTCCTTGCGACTGCCAACGAAGCAGGTCGCCGCCGGCTGAAACACCTGGCAAATCACTGGCCAGCTCTTTCATCATGTTTTGCAAACTTCGTGGAAGTGGGCGGCATGCGGCCGAAACAGCGAATGACAGCCCGATTGCGTGCCCGTTGGTTGGATAAGGGTCTTGCCCAACTATCAGCACACGGATTTCGGCAGGATCGACCTCGAAGGCGCGCATAACTAGAGGTAGCGCTGGGGTCACGGCGAGCGCCGCGGCATCGTTGTGATTTTGCTGCTCGAGTAACCGCTTTTCGATGGCCTCGAGCACCGGCCTTTGGTCGGCGAGCAGGGCCTGCCAGGCGGGATGCAACGACTCAAAGAACATGAATAAAGCGTAAGTCAGTGATGATAATCTAACGAAGTAGCCAACGAAGGAGCGCCCATGTTCTATAAGGAACTTGCTAAAGAAGCAGAAAGTTATTTAACAACTTTGCAGGGCATTCGCAGAGAGTTACATCAGATTCCGGAGTTTGGGCTACAACTACCAAAAACCCGCGAACGCATTCTGGCATCAATCAAAGACCTAGGCGAGATTCATCTGAGCGAACGCCAGTCGAGCATTGCGCTGCTCATTCGTGGCGCACAGCCTGGACCAACAGTTTTACTTCGTGCCGACATGGATGCTTTGGCAGTGAACGAAGAGACCGGCCTAGATTACGCCTCAACCAACGGCTACATGCACGCCTGCGGGCACGACCTTCACATGGCGATTGGTATTGGCGCTGCCCACTTGGTGCGCACCCACGCTGATGAGCTAAAAGGCAATGTTGTGATTTGGTTTCAGCCTGGCGAAGAGGGTCACGGTGGCGCTGACATCATGCTCGAAGAAAACATGCACATGATCTCGGGTGAAAAGCCGATTGCCGCTTACGGCATTCACGTGACCTCTGTTTGGCAACCGCCACGCATTTTCGGCAGTAAGCCAGGTGCACTTATGGCTTCGGCAAGCGACATGATCGTGACCTTCAAGGGTCGCGGTGGACACGGTTCGAGCCCTTGGATGGCTAAAGATTCGGTTTCGGCAATGACCGAGGCTATCAATGCTCTACAGACCATGGTCAACAAGCGCTTCAATGCCTTCGATCCAGTGGTAATCAATGTCGGTTGGATTAAGGCTGGCGACGACCACACCACCAACGTGATTCCGAGCCACGCTTCGTTTGGCGCTACGGTGCGCACGTTCAGCCCCGGGATGCTTAGCAAAGTTCAGCAGTACGCTGGCGAGCTACTCGATGGAATTGCAAGCGCCTTTGGAGTGGAGGTGGAATACGAAATCGGCAAGTTTGCGACCGAGGTTGTTATGAACAACCCAGACACCACAGACCGTGCTCGTCGAATGGTTCGAGAAATTTGGGGCGAATCGGCCTGGCTGGAATGGCCAACCCCGATTGCCGGAGCCGAGGACTTTGGTTCGATTGTGCGCGAGATTCCAGGAACCTTCGTGTTCTTGGGAGCAAGCCCAGAAGGCACCGATTGGCAGTCGGCTGCACCGAACCATTCCAATCACGCAGTGTTCGACGATGGCGTTGTGCCATCTGGTTCTGCCCTGTTGGCGAGCCTTGCGTTCGACACCTTGAACGACGTCGCTAAGTAACAAGCCGTCACACTGTTACCGCGTGTTGCGCGCCTATTTGCGCATACCGTTTGACTTTTCTAATCTCATACAAACTTCACAACCCGATTAGGAAACCATCATGAGTAACGATCCAGCAAACTGGGGCTTTGAAACCACCCAGATTCACGCAGGCGCAACCCCCGACCCAACTACCAACGCTCGCGCGGTGATTGACAAGGCATTCGGTGATGGTCTCGGT
>JBBAMO010000150.1:0-3019 GCA_040402495.1 Rhodoluna sp. | reverse complement strand
AGCCTCGGCAGCTTTGGCGTAAACATCTGCTGACGAAAAGGCAATTTCGCGTGAGGGCGTGCGCCACACCACCGAGCGCTTCGAAATCTTTGGGGCAGTCGACGACATCTGGGTAAATCGCGACGGGCAACTGGTTGTTGTGGACTACAAGGCCACCAGCCGAGCGGAACCCGTGACCGAGCTAGGCGACGGCGGCTTTTACGATAGCTATCGCCGCCAAATGGAGATTTACCAGTGGCTACTGAGGCAGAACGGCTTCGATGTTGCCACCACCGGTTATTGGCTCTACGAAACTGCGACTAAGAAGCAAGACACCTTCGATGGCTCGCTCAAGTTTGAGGCAAAGCTGATTGCCTACGAAGGCGACACATCTTGGATTGAGAGCACGCTTCTCGACATGAAAGAGGCACTCGATCGATTCGACTTGCCTTGGATGGGCGACGATTGCGACCTATGCCGTTACACCCTCGACCGCAACCGTGCCGTTGCTCAGTTTGACGACAACGATGAGGTGCCACCCAATTGTCCAACCTGTGGCGAGTTGATGGGTCGTGCGCTGTATGGCATGCCTGCTGGTGACCCTGGGCCGGGTTGGGTCGTTATGGGGTGCATGATGCCTGAGGTTCAGGAGACTTGGGTTTGTGGCACTTGTAACAAGGATGGCGATTAGCCGACTTTAATTTAGGTTGTGTGACTACTTAGTTTTGCCTAGATTTCCGCCGAGGCCCTCTAGCAGGGAGTCAGTGGTGAGAATGAGGAATCTGCCGATAATTGCGAAGTTGAACGCTAAACCGCCGACTCCGAGCAGAAAGTAGCCACCAGAAACTGCGCCTGCATTAACAACGGATTCTGTCTTTCCCTCGCTGCAGGTGATCAAATCATCCGTGGCTTCATCCATGTCATTCTCATACAGGCAATCTTCGTAAGTATCGTACGTGTTGTAGCCGTCGGTGTAGTCGAGAACTACCTCGCGGCCGCTTGTTGCAAGCAAAAAACCACCGATAGCGAATGCGACTACTGCCGTGATTGCCCAAAAAGTAGTCTGATTACGAAAACGGGTTAGAGATACGTTGCCTGCCATGATTCCCCCAAAGGTTAGATGTTTGTTAGCAAAAACCTACACCTAAAGGTCACAAACAGGGCGACACATAGAGGTGGCACTTTCAAAGACGCCTCCAACTAGCCTACGTAAATCGGAATCTCTAAGAACTTAGCTGAAAATGGCTGCTTTAGGCACTTGCGGATATGGTCAGCGAGGGTCGATACCTGGAATGGCAGGGGTAATCCGAATGCGTTGTTCTCTGAAACTGTTATGTCGACATTGTTCCAGTCCTGATAACCCGGCGGCTTAGGCGCAGAGGCAGTGACATGCCTTACAAAGTCAAAATCTCCTGGTGCGCCTCTTCTGCTTCTATACCGAGCGTCCGTATGCATGTAGTGGGTGGCTAATGCCTCGAAGCTGTGAGGCAGTTTTGCGTAGACACCTAATGACGAGTCATTGAGCCCATGAACAAAAGCGCTCAAAGTGGCGGCGGTGACTTCTTGGACAGCGTGCTCAATCTCGTGCCTCATGACCTCATCCCAAACAACCTGTTGAACCAGATGCGGGCTAACGAGTGGCCTCACCCTTTTTGCTAGGGCGTAAATACCTCGAGCGTAGGAGTTCATCTTTGCTTCGTCAAAGTAAATGCCCCAAGAGTCTGGTCCGTAGTCGCTATAGGGCTGGTACCAAGCGAGAACATCGATGTCTGTTGGCTCGAACTCCTGTACGGAGATTGCCCTTGTATTTTTCCAGTCGTGAATCGCTTCTTGATTGATGGTCGGCAATTTCGTGACGCGACGAAATACAGGGCCCATTCGGCGTTCAGCAAAAGGATCTGAGTTCTCGCCTTCTACCCACTCTTGAGCGAGGCCGCGCTCGATTAAACCGATGGCGCCGAAGCCCTGCAAATCTTTGATTATCTTCTTCAAGTATTCGAACCTTTCCGAACTACATTTTCCTAGGACGCACTGACATTCCAAAAGGAGAATGCAATTCGCAACGAAGCTAAATCATCTTGCGAATGCCTTTAGAAGTTCAATGGTTTTATCTGCAGCCGCCATGGCGGACGGCGCTTCAAAGGCTGCAGACAATTTGTCCTGAACCTTGTTCGCGCATACTTCTATAAGTAAAGAGTTACGTGACGAACCAAGGAGTTCACCGAGCGAATCAATCCAAGCCACGACATCATCGGGCTGAATTTCACTTTGAGTCTGCCAGCGTTTAGTAACCGAAATGGATCCTCCCGGAACAGATACGGTCAATTCGAACTCGGATGGCGCGACCTCCCATTCACCCCCAGGAAGCTCGGCAATAACCTCACTCTGGGTAAGAGTTAGCTTTTGATTCATGAACTCGTCCGGCACACCCGAAACCTTGGCGTCATTTGATTCGTTACCAAGCAGCAGACCGGCATGGTTCTCGAACCAGTTGTTCCATTGCTGTCTATACGTTCTTACTGATCCAGGACCGATCATCCCTGTTGGCCGTTCCGCTTCGGAGTCTTTCTTATATACGGCGAGCTCCAGAAACAAACCCCAAACTTTGTGTGACCAATCTAAGGTCTCCAAATAGCTGGAACACTCTGCCTTTAGGAGCTTGTTGATTTCCTCTTGGTATTTATGAGCGTCGTCGTCTTTCGACAACAAAGAGATGAACGCATCGGAATAGCGCCTTTGAAAGGGTCTTAGCACTGCTGAAACGTGGCTGGCCTTGCTTCTAGCTGCGAATAAGGTGGCACGCTCCTCGCGATAGAAGTTCCAGTGAGAGGATACGAAGTCTGCAATAGACGCTTGTGGAATGGCTTGAAATGCGCTTGCAATATCGGTGACGAGACCATTTGCCGACGCTTTGAGCTCAGCCTCGGTTGAGTTTTGCCCAGCGCGAGCAGTCTTTAGGTCAAACTTTCGGTAGATTTCAAAGATTCTCGCAGCCTCCAGCGCCGGGCTCACAGTCGCGCGATTTTTACCTGTTGATTTC
>JBBAMO010000149.1:0-3037 GCA_040402495.1 Rhodoluna sp. | reverse complement strand
ACCGAAAAAGAAGTAACCATCATCGATGCCTTCGAGGCAGTTGGTGCTTGCAAGGCCGGAACCATGTCGCTCGAAGACCTCGACCGCATTGAGCGCGCGATCTGCCCTGGCGAAGGTGCCTGCGGTGGAATGTACACCGCTAACACCATGGCTTCGGCTGCCGAAGCTCTCGGCATGAGCCTTCCTGGTTCGGCTTCGCCTCCATCGGCCGACCGCCGCCGCGACGCATGGGCTCACCGCTCGGGCGAGGCAGTGGTCAACCTGATTTCTAAGGGCATCACCGCTCGAATGATTCTTACCAAGAAGGCTTTCGAAAACGCTATTGCCGTAACCATGGCTTTCGGTGGTTCGACCAACGCCGTTTTGCACTTGCTTGCTATCGCTCGCGAGGCCGAGGTTGACCTAACTCTCGACGACTTCAACCGCATCGCCGACAAGGTGCCACACCTTGGCGACCTCAAGCCTTTCGGCCGTTACGTAATGGCCGATGTCGACCGCGTCGGCGGTGTTCCTGTAGTTATGAAGGCTCTGCTCGATGCAGGTTTGATTCATGGCGACGCACTCACCGTTACCGGCAAGACTGTTGCCGAGAACCTTGAGGGCATCAACCCGCCAGACCCTGATGGCAAGATCATCCGTGCCCTAAACAATCCGATTCACAAGACCGGTGGCATCAACGTTCTAAAGGGAACCTTGGCTCCAGAGGGCGCAGTGGTAAAGACCGCTGGCTTCGACCTCGAGACTTTCACTGGCCCCGCTCGCGTTTTTGAGCGCGAAGCGGCAGCCATGGAAGCGCTAACCGAGGGCAAGATTGCCGCCGGCGACGTAGTGGTCATTCGCTACGAAGGACCAAAGGGTGGCCCTGGTATGCGCGAGATGCTTGCTATCACCAGCGCGATCAAGGGTGCAGGTTTGGGCAAGGATGTTCTACTATTAACAGACGGAAGATTCTCAGGCGGCACAACCGGCCTTTGTATCGGACACATTGCACCAGAAGCCACCGATGGTGGGCCAATCTCTCTGGTGCGCGATGGAGACTTGATTCGAGTCGATATCGCAGCTCGTTCGCTCGAACTACTCGTTGAGCCAGAAGAGTTGGAAGCCCGCAAAGAAAACTGGGCTCCGCTACCACCGCGTTACACACGCGGCGTACTTGCGAAATATTCAAAGCTCGTGCACTCAGCATCTGAGGGCGCGTACTGCGGCTAATTCGCTTCGACTTTTCAACTCGCTAACGAGGATGTATTCAAATGGCTAATGAAGTTCTTACCGGCGCGCAGGCTATCGTTCGTAGCCTCGAGCTGCTGGGCGTAGACACGATTTTTGGTCTGCCGGGCGGCGCGATTCTGCCAACCTACGACCCACTAATGGATTCCACCAAGATTCGTCACATTTTGGTTCGTCACGAGCAGGGTGCAGGGCATGCTGCCGAAGGTTATGCATCGGCTAGCGGCAAGCTTGGCGTTTGCATCGCCACCTCAGGCCCTGGAGCCACCAACCTGGTCACAGCAATCGCCGATGCCCACATGGACTCCGTTCCTCTTCTTGCAATCACCGGTCAGGTTGGGTCGCACCTAATCGGCACGGATGCCTTCCAAGAGGCAGACATCGTTGGTATCACCATGCCGATCACCAAGCACTCATTCTTGGTGCGTCGACCCGAAGATGTTCCGGCCGCTATCGCTGCTGCCGTAACCATTGCAACCACCGGTCGCCCTGGCCCAGTTTTGGTAGACGTTACCAAAGATGCCCAGGTCAAAACGGCCGAGTTTGTTTGGCCACCAAAGATCGACCTGCCTGGATACAAGCCGGTAACCAAGCCGCACGGTAAGCAAATTCAGGCCGCAGCCCAGATGATTCTTGAATCCAAGAAGCCAATCCTTTACGTTGGTGGCGGTGTCATCCGTGCCAGCGCCCACAAAGAACTTCTCAAGTTGGCCGAACTGATCAACGCTCCGGTTACCACCACACTGATGGCTCGCGGCGCGTTTCCGGACTCGCACCCACAGCACCTAGGTATGCCTGGTATGCACGGCACCGTGCCTGCTGTTACCTCGCTACAAAAAGCAGACCTTCTGATTACTCTTGGCGCTCGCTTCGACGACCGCGTTACCGGAGATGTAAAGTCATTCGCTCCTGGGGCCAAGGTCATTCACGTTGACATCGACCCAGCCGAGATTGGCAAGATTCGATTTGCCGATGTACCAATCGTTGGCGATGCACGAGAAGTCATTCAAGAACTAAACGACGAACTAACCGGACTGTTGAAGGGCAAGAAGCCAGAGCTCACCGAATGGTGGAGCTTTGTCAACGGCTTGCTTGAGCGCTATCCACTTGGCTACTCGTCGAACGACGACGGCAAGCTTGACCCACAGTATGTAATCAAGCGCATCGGTGAAATTAGCGGGCCAGAAGCCATTTATGCAGCGGGCGTTGGTCAGCACCAGATGTGGTCGGCACAGTTTATTAAGTACGAACGCCCTAACTCTTGGCTCAACTCGGGCGGTGCCGGAACCATGGGTTACTCGGTGCCTGCCGCTATGGGAGCCAAGGTTGCTCAGCCAGAGCGTTTGGTTTGGGCCATCGACGGCGACGGTTGCTTCCAGATGACCAACCAAGAGTTGGCTACCTGCACCATTAACAACATTCCAATCAAGGTAGCCATCATTAACAACTCATCGTTGGGCATGGTTCGACAGTGGCAGACCTTGTTCTACGACAAGCGCTACTCCAACACCGACCTTCACTGCCCCGGCCAAGCAAGGGTCACGATCCACATTGCTATGCCCAGAAGCGGAGCTCCGATAACCAAGCGAGAGCGACTTGCGAAGCTTCGAGCTGCGATAGCGCCAAGAACCGGACCCATCGAAGCGTTTGTAAGAACAAAGAGGGTGAGCAAACCGGCTGAGATCGAGCGCGAATAACCCTGACCTAAGGTCAGAAAAGGCATACCCCAGAGCAAAATGAACATCGTTCCTGAAGACTGCGTAGTGAAGTGAGTCCAGAACGCCATTCGAATAGGCGGGCGCTTGATGTT
>JBBAMO010000148.1:0-3063 GCA_040402495.1 Rhodoluna sp. | reverse complement strand
ACCAAGGTGGCGTTCGTTGGCAACGGCAGCGACGATGCTGAGGCGCTTGCCCAGTCCGACCTAGGTTTTGCTTTTGGCGCGGGCGGCGACATAGCTCTTCAGTCGGCAGGACTTATTCTGATCAACAGCGATCCGTCGGCTTTAACTCGAGCGTTTCTGTTGGCAAAAAAGAGCCTTTCCAAACGTCGTCAAAATCTCATTTGGTGTGTGACCTTCGGTGTCGCATCGCTAGCGATAGCGGCAGGCGCGTCTGCTTCGGCAGGGCTCGTGGTTTCGCCGGTAGTCTCTGCGGTGCTAGTGTCGCTATCAACCGTCATTGTTGCCGCCAACGGGCAACTGTTGAGGAGATAAATGCAACAGCTAGGTTTGATCATCAACCCAACCTCTGGCAAGGGCAACGGCAAGGTGCACGGCGAACTCGCCAAAAAGACTTTTATCGAAGCCGGCGTCGATGTGATCGACCTAAGTGCGGACACCTTTGAAGCCGCCAGAGCCAAAGCGCAAGCCGCAATCAAGGCGGGCAAGCTAGATGGACTTGTGGTTGCCGGCGGCGACGGCATGGCGCATCTTGGGGTCAACCTTTGCGCAGGAACCGATCTGCCGATGGGGCTTATCGCCTGCGGCACCGGCAACGATGCTGCGCGCACTCTGGGTTTGCCGATTGTTGACGGCGTTGGCGGTGCCAAGGTGATCATGGAAAACATCACTCGCCGCATCGATCTTGGTCACGGAACCAACGAAGATCGTGCCTTCTACTTTTTCGGGAGCCTGTCGGCTGGTTTTGATGCCGTAGTAGCGGCCCGAGCAAATAAGTGGTCTTGGCCTAAAGGTCCGAGTCGCTACATTCTGGCGATGCTTCGCGAGCTTGCTGTTTTCAAGCCACTTAAGTATTCGGCCGTTGTCGATGGGGTTGAGCGCAAGGTTGAGGCCATGTTGTGTGCGATTGCCAACTCCCGCTCCTTCGGCGGAGGAATGCTCATAGCTCCTGAGGCGAGCATCGAAGATGGAGAACTTGACCTGTTCATCGTTCACCCGCTTAGCCGCCCAGCGTTTTTGAAGATGTTTCCAAAGGTTTACACCGGTGGACACGTCACCCACCCAGCTGTAGAGATCGTAAGAGCCAAAGAAGTTTTTATCGACGCAGGCGAAACGCCTACCTATGCGGATGGTGAGTTCATCGGTCGCAAGCCGATGAAGGTAAAGATTGCACCGCAAATCCTCAACGTCTTCGTCTCGCAGTAGCGAGGCCCGTCGGGGTGTGGCATAATCGTAAGGTTGCTACTCGGCCCCATCGTTTAGCGGCCTAGGACACCGCCCTCTCACGGCGGCAGCGCGGGTTCGAATCCCGCTGGGGTCACAATCTCGCCTTTGATGAATTCGTTCTCGGAGGCGAGACTTATTTAACGAGTATTCTGAAGCCATGATTCGCCGATTCGATCGCCTGGTTTCATTCGGCAGCGCCGTGGTGGACATCTCAACGTTCATACCGCACCTTCCCGTTCAAGGCGGCGATGTACTCAGCACCGATTCACTGATTGCACTTGGTGGCGCGTTCAACGCCGAGTCGGCAGCGCTGCGGCTTGGGCTGACAACGGTGCACTGTGGATCCACCGGCACTGGACGAAACTCAACACTCATGCTCGAAGAGCTTGCCGCCGAGGGCATCGAGTTTGTTGGCAAAAAATACGACGACACAGATGTTGGCTTCTGCATCACCATGGTGGAACCATCGGGGGAGCGCACTTTCGTAACAACAACAGGAGCGGAAGCGAGACTCGACTTTGAGTCATTGCGACGGGTGACTCTCGGCCCAACCGATGCGCTTTACATTTCGGGCTACGACCTGGTATACCCAGAGGCTAAAGATGCTCTCACCGAGTGGCTAAAGGCCGATCTGTTGAATGGCGCTGCGATGTTCTTTGATCCGGCGGCACTTGTCGAAGACATCGAAGAAGAAGTGCTCGAAATCATTCGACGCGACGCGTTCCTGATTGCCTGCAATGAATATGAGTTCGACTTCATAAAGCCTAGAGTCGACGACAGAGCGCTCTTCGTTCGCAGGATTGGTCCTGGCGGTTGCGAGCTTTACGAATGCGCAGAGCTTAGACAAAGTGTTCCGGTTGACGCCGTGAAGCCACTGGATTCGACAGGAGCGGGCGACGTTCACATGGGCGCCCTAATCGCTTTTCTTGCTGAGGGTCACGGATGGCGCCCGGCTCTGGAACTCGCCAATCGGGCAGCAGTTTTTTCGGTACAGGTTCGAGGCGGCGCATCGGGGCCGACTCGCTCACAGCTGGGCATTTAGCAACCGAATCGTAAACATCCAATGCGCGGTTGCCGCAACTAATGGCTCTAATCTAAGTAGTGCCTGCCGAGGGGTTGGCAATAATTCGTGAATAGGAAAATCATGGCAAAGAGCAGCGCTCTAGAAGTTGAGCAAAACGGTCTCAACGTAATCCCTGAATCTGAACGAGGCGGCACACCTCGAGGCCAGTTCTGGCCTTGGGCTGCTTCGAACATCTCGGTGTTTGGAATCTCTTACGCCGCATTCATTCTTGGCTTCGGGCTCAACTTCGGCCAGGCCCTATTGGCCGCCGTGGTTGGAATTGTCTTTTCGTTCAGCCTCGTAGGCATCATTGCTCTGGCTGGCAAGCGCGGCTCGGCACCAACCCTCGTGCTATCGCGCGCTATATTTGGGGTCAACGGTAACGCGTTGCCGACACTCTTTTCTTACCTGTTGCTTGTTGGTTGGGAGACCGTGCTGGTTGCCCTTGGCGTGTTGGCAACCGACACCGTCACAGCCAAACTCGGTTGGACTCTTGGCGAAAACAACATCGGCGTTAAGGGCCTCGCGTTTGTTGTGATCGTTGGTGTCGTTATTGCTTCCGGTGTGTTCGGATTCAACTTCATCATGCGTGTTCAAAAGTGGATAACTCTTGCAAGCATCGTCCTTACCGGAGCCTTCA
This sequence comes from Rhodoluna sp., assembly GCA_040402495.1. GTDB lineage: Bacteria > Actinomycetota > Actinomycetes > Actinomycetales > Microbacteriaceae > Rhodoluna. The sequence continues at coordinate 97 of JBBAMO010000148.1, read as the reverse complement.
TCGCACTCACCGCTGGCAGCATTAACCTTTCGGCAATAGGCACTGCTGCAGGCGCTCCTTTTCTGGCTTGTCGCCGGTGATTAGGAACGGCTTGATG
>JBBAMO010000147.1:0-3071 GCA_040402495.1 Rhodoluna sp. | reverse complement strand
CCAAGATGTCGGGCATCGAGGATGGCTTCATCAAGTTGATTACTTCAACCAGCGGCACCGTTATAGGTGGAGTGGTAGTTGGGCCGAAGGCATCTGAGTTGATTTACCCGATTGCACTTGCTGTAGAGAACCGTTTGACCGCCGACCAGGTGGCCAGAACGTTCTCGGTTTACCCTTCGCTAAGCGGCACAATCAGCGATGCTGCGCGAGCGCTGCACCGCCCAAACGACTAGTCTTCGAAGACCAAAAGCACAGTGCCGGCAGGCACGGTTTCGCCAACGCCAGCGCCGATCGACTTGATCACACCAGCACGGTGCGCGGTCATCGGCTGTTCCATCTTCATGGCCTCAAGAACTACAACAAGTTCGCCCTCAGAAACACTCTGACCAACCTCAACCGCAATCTTGACCACGGTTGACTGCATTGGAGCCTTGAGCGAGTTTCCGGTGTTGCCACCTGCGGCGGCAGCAGAAGCCTTGCGCTTTGGCGCTGAGGCAGCCTTGCCGGCTCCCTTTCCAGAACCAACCAAACGAGCAGGAAGCGAAACTTCGATGCGCTTGCCGCCAACCTCAACGGTCACGTTTGTGCGCTCGATTGGGGCCTCGCCATCGTGGTGGCTGCCACCCCAGGCTGGAATGTCGTTGACCCACTCGGTTTCGATCCAGCGAGTGTAGATACCAAACTTGTTGGCAGCGGTGTCGCCGATAAACGCAGGGTCGTCGACAATCTTGCGGTGGAACGGCAGCACGGTTGGCAGGCCTTCGATGTGCATTTCGGCAAGTGCACGACGGCTGCGCTCAAGCGCCTGCTGACGAGTTGCACCGGTAACGATCAGCTTGGCAACCATCGAGTCGAATGAGCCGCTGATCTCGTCGCCGCTCTCAACGCCGGTGTCTACACGAACACCCGGGCCGCTTGGAGCCTTGAAAACCTTGACCGGTCCAGGTGCTGGCATAAAGTTGCGGCCAGCATCTTCGCCGTTGATACGAAACTCAAACGAGTGGCCACGGATTTCTGGGTCGGCATAGTCGAGCTTGCCGCCTTCTGCCAAACGAAACTGCTCGCGCACTAAGTCGAGGCCGGTGACCTCTTCGCTAACCGGGTGTTCAACCTGCAGGCGGGTGTTTACCTCAAGGAACGAGATGGTGCCATCTTGGGCAACCAAGAACTCGCAGGTGCCGGCTCCCTGATAGCCAACCTCCTTGAGGATTTCTTTCGATGAGTCGTAGAGACGCTTGATCTGGTCTTCGGTCAAGAACGGGGCTGGAGCCTCTTCGACGAGTTTCTGGTGACGACGCTGCAGCGAGCAGTCGCGAGTAGAAACCACAACAACGTTGTCGTAGGCATCGGCGAGGCACTGGGTTTCAACGTGGCGAGGCTTCTCGAGGTACTTCTCAACAAAGCATTCACCGCGACCAAACGCAGCGATGGCCTCACGGGTGGCCGACTCAAAAAGCTCTTGCACTTCTTCTTGCTTGTAAGCAACCTTGATGCCGCGACCGCCGCCACCAAAGGCAGCCTTGATTGCCACTGGCAGGCCGTGAATCTTTACAAAGTCGAGAACCTCTTGAGCGCCCTCGACCGGGTTGATGGTTCCGGGGGCTAGGGGAGCGCCAACCTTTTCGGCAACGTGACGGGCAGAAACCTTGTCGCCGAGGCGCTCGATTGCTTCTGGGCTAGGGCCGATCCAAATCAATCCGGCTGCGATTACCGCGCGAGCAAACTCGGCGTTTTCGGCAAGAAAGCCGTAGCCAGGGTGAACCGCGTCGGCACCAGACTGCTTGGCGACATTCAAAATCTTTTCAATAACCAGGTAGGTCTCAGGACCGGTGGTGCCGTGCAGTGCGTAGGCCTCATCGGCAAGCTTCACGTGCATTGCTTCGCGGTCTTGGTCGGCGTAAACCGCCACCGATGCGATGCCGGAGTCGCGGGCAGCACGCGCGATGCGCACGGCGATTTCGCCGCGGTTCGCAATGAGTACCTTGGTGATTTTTTTGGCTGCAACAGTCATAATCACCAATGCTATTGGCTAAAAAGGGCGGATTATTGGCGGTTGGTCACAAAAAAGTTATAAAACGCCTGTGAGAAGCGCTAAAGACAGGGCTTTGGGGTTCAGGGCTGAAGTTACTGCCGATTCCACAAATCGGTGTATTCAACCCCAAGAGACAGGGTCAATTCGCGCAATACCGAAAGCGAAATTCCAATTACGGTGTGTGCGTCTCCTTCGATGCTTCGCAAAAACGCACCGCCCAGTCCGTCGATGGTGAAAGCGCCGGCAACCTTGAGCGGCTCGCCGGTGGCAACGTATGCCTCTATCTCGGCATCCGAGATGTTTTCGAAATGCACGATGGTCGAAGAAACCTTGCCGATGGCTGGCGGTAGTTGCCCCGGTACTGGGTTGCGATTGTCGATCAGCCAGTGGCCGCTGTAAAGCACTCCGGTGCTGCCTCGCAGGCGCTTCCATCGGGCGATGGCAACATCGGGGTCATGCGGTTTGCCAAGCGATTCTCCATTGAGGTCGAGTTGCGAATCGCAACCCAAAACCAGCGCGCCGGAAGAGTGTGGCATAGCGGCAACTGCCTCGGCCTTTGCCTTGGCGAGCACGTGCACAACATCGGAGGTTGAGTTGATCAGACCCATAGCGCGGCAGCGGTCTTCGACTGCATCTTCGTCAACTTCGGGGGCAATTGTCAGCGGTTCGATGCCTGCGTCGCGCAAAACTTTGAGGCGAGCCGGAGAAGTGGAGGCTAAAACGAGTCTGGTCACAAAAGGAGTCTGGCACACTTGAAAGGTGAACACTTCTAACTGGCTAGGCCGCGAACTTACTCTCGACATCGAAAAGGTTGCCCACGGTGGCATCTTTGTTGCACGCCACGAAGGCAGAGTGGTTTTCGTCTCGCACACACTGCCAGGCGAGAAGGTAAAGGCACGCGTTTTTGAAGACCGCAACGGAGCCTTCTGCCGCGCCGAAACCACCGAAGTTTTAGAGGCCAGCGAACACCGCGTAAAGCACTTCTGGAAGGCAGCGCGCGAAGGCGGAGCTGGCGGCGCGGAGTTTGGTCACATTGCTT
>JBBAMO010000146.1:0-3083 GCA_040402495.1 Rhodoluna sp. | reverse complement strand
CTTCTACCTGCATCAAGAGTGATCGCAAGATCCGGCAACCTCCCCCATCGGAAAGTCAAGTCGTTGCGTGCCGGTCGAGCGTCTCTCGTGGATGGCTATGGCAACATAGAAAATGGTGAAGCATGGCTGGAAAACGTTCACATTCCTGAGTACGTGCAAGGCACCTGGACCAATCACTCCACGCGCCGCCGACGCAAGCTGTTGCTGAATCGCGTTGAGATCGACAAGCTCTCGGGCAAGATCAAGGAGAGCGGATTTACGCTCATTCCACTTTCTATTTATTTCAAAGATGGCAATGCCAAGGTAGAAATCGCGTTGGCCAAGGGAAAGCGCGAGTACGACAAGCGTCAGACTCTGCGCGAGCAGCAAGATACTCGCGAGGCGGCTAGGGCCATGTCTACCAAGGGCAAGGAATGGTAGAAATTCGTTCACTTTCGCGCGACACTCAAGAAGATTTTCTTGAGTTCATGCAGGTCAAAGCGTTCGAAACTAATCCGCAGTGGGCTGGTTGCTACTGCCAGTTCTATCTAGACACCGCGGAAGATTTAAATGGTGAAAGTCCTACCGCCGAGCGAAATCGCGAGGCTGCATGCAACCGAATCGCATCTGGGCAAATGCACGGCTACCTGGCCTATGAGGGCGAAGAGGTTATCGGCTGGGTTGCCGCCAATAAAGCAAATAGCTTTGTAATGCTGCCGCCAACTGGCGAAGATGTAGCACGCGTGCTGTGCTTCATCGTCGACGCCAGTCATCAAGGCAAAGGCGTGGCAACTCAGCTTCTAAATTTTGCCATCGACGACTTGCAGGCCCAGGGGTTCAAGTCAGTAGAGGCGGCTCCGCTTGCCAGCGATACATTCGAGCCCACGGGCTATCGAGGAAAACTGAGCACATTTCTAAAGGCTGGTTTCACTCCGGCTGCCAAGATCGATGATGAGCACGTGCTTGTGCGCAGAGAACTCACAGACTAAATGTCTGCCCAAGGGCGTATCCTAGGAGTGCTCCCTCGGGAGTTTTGATAAATAAATAACGGGGATGATCGGTTTCGACAGTGTTATTGTGCCTGAAAGAAGCGGGTCGTGAATGTAGCGTCAACACGTAAATGTCCGCTGCAAACTATAGGTGCCAAATCTAATCGCACCGACTTTGCCCTAGCTGCATAAGCTAGCCTAAAGTCCGTCAGTCCGCATGCGATTCCGTTGCGGGTACTGGCGTCATTAAGGAATCTTGCTGCGTAGTTATGCCTTAGGGCTGCGCGGGACTTTCACTAGGACTGGGTCTGTTGATCAACTCGCTTCAGGGTATGGTCAGGATCGAGTAAAACGATACTGAAGCTACACCCGTAGAAGAGTCAGAAACTAAGCTCTGGACGGGGGTTCAATTCCCCCCATCTCCACTACATCGATGCGCAAGCGTCGACGACATCCCGTTAAGAAAAGTCCACCAGAAATGGTGGGCTTTTCTATTTGCGCTCTATCTGCGCGATGGCAGGCTCAAGTACTCAACTCGTGCATTCGGTTGCAAGACCTGAATGGTCCAATCGACCGACCGATAGTGCTTGTGGCTGGTGTGGCCAGCAAAAAAGATCCGAATCGAGCCATCCGCTTGCTTCTGAATGAGATTCACTACGCCAACGTGGTCGCTATCCCCTGATCTATCCCAGTCGAAGAAGACAAGGTCGCCGGGTTTCACCAGGTCCCGCCTGCTGTCGCCGATGCGCTTCACCCCAGGCAAAGTACGCAAGTATGAATTAAGGAGCGTAGCTCTTACCCAGGTGGCAGTCGGCAACTTGTCTTTTTGAGACCAAACCCACGAGGTATTAAATCCTCTTGCCGCTAAAGTCTGGCTCGCGAAGTTGGCGCAATCATTATCTTCAATGTAAACATAATCGTCGTTTTCTCGGGTGTTCCATCGTCGATCAACGTAATCGAGTTGTTTATTCACGCGCTTATCACTTGTCGGCTTCCTAGGGGGAGCAGCGATGGATACCGAAAAAACCTTTTTGAATTCGACGCCAGATTCCGTTTTGATTCCAAAGCTAAATCGATATTCTTCATCAAACGAGAGGTTTCTGAATACCGCTTGGCCAAGCTCTGGGTGCCAGTTTTCCGCCTGGAAAATATGCCTTTTGCCTTTGTCTTCGTAAGAATATCCGACCGAAATTTTCGCGGAATCACTTTTTTCGAAAATGTCAGTATTCCAAGAAATCGTTACGTCGCCAGACTTTGAAGTTTCCTGGGTGATGGCTAAATCACGTTCGAGCTTTGCTGCTGGTGTTTGCAAAAGCGGAGCACCAATTGCGATTGTCAGGAGAGTAATAACTGTTATTGCTCCGGCCCAGAAGCGCTTTAATGAAAACACGTTAGCTTTAGCTGCAGGCGCCAGCAGTCAACTGAGCAACTCGTTGAGGGGTTACTCCCAAAAGCACTGCGATATCGCGCATGGTCAAACCTTCGTCACGCATTCGAGAAACAACATCACGAATTTCCGCCGAAGCTTCCTCTTGCAAACGAGCCGCCTCGCGCATTTTCGTTTGCGCTGCTTCAACGTCGCAAATGATCCCAGGCATCTTGGCGACAATCTTGATTACTAGTTCGCAATCGCCGGCCGTGGCTTTGTGGTCCTTGGCAAGTTCGAGCACATGGTCTCGAACTTTGTCGAGGCGCTTGGTTTTGGTGTGCAGGTTGTCGAGCGCGGCAACATCAACGTTCCACCCGTCGGCGGTTCGTTCGCAAACTACTTCGAGTTCCAAGGCGCTCCTCGTGGTCGACACGCTGTAACATATTGTAAAGGTGGCCTTGACTTATTTTGTCTAGGTGTGCTTTACTTACTCCAACAGTAAATCAAACCCTTTTAAATAACAACAACATTGGAGTCATATGTATTACGTAAGCCTAGTTCTCGGAGCACTTCTTGCCGTCGTCTTTGTTGGTGCAGCAATCAACAAGCTCACCAAGACCATGGATCAACTCGAGGCCGCTGGTCTGGGTTGGGTAAAGCAAACCACTGTTTCGGTCGTTCGACTCATCGGTGCCCTTGAGCTACTTGGTGCGATTGGTGTTTTGGCTGGCCCAACCGCCGGATTC
>JBBAMO010000145.1:0-3100 GCA_040402495.1 Rhodoluna sp. | reverse complement strand
TGCTGAAAAAACTTGACCCTGAACCAATGCTTGTTTTCGGGGTCGCTGTGCATAAGCGTGAATTGATCGCCGGCATCCATCGTCGATAGGTGAAGGTTCGCCGCCTCCAAGATGGTCTCCAGCTCGGCAGCCGCAAAATACACCTCTAATGACATTTGCTTAGTGTTTTTACCCTTGCCGTTCATTGCCTCAGATAGCCCTCGGTAAAGCTCGTAAGTGGTTCTTGATGATCCGAGATCACCAACAAGACTCTGGATCGCCTTTCTGGCTGCCTTAATTTGTGCGACTTTAGCCTTGGAAGATTCCCAAGAGGTTTTTGTCTCATCTCGTTTTGTTTGTGCTTGCAACAACGCTTCGGCTGTCGCAAGAGCATCGAGCGCCTTGGTAGGTAAGCCTTTGAACTTGTCCTGGCTGAGAAGTGCCGAAACGCGCTTCAATTCATCCTTATGGGCGAGAACTTTTGCGCGAATGTCTTCCAACTCGTCAGATTCAATGAAAGCAGCAACGAATTTCTCTAGTGAATCGAATTTGTTTGAAGCAAGCTGCTTGTTGAAACCCGTTTCTGCACTCTTCAAAGTACTTGCTGCCTCTGATTTTGATGTAACAAGTGCTTCGAGGTCTCGCAATTGCTCGAGTTGTCCGTTCAGCCAATCGCTGTGAGCCTCGATCGATTCGAAATCTCCGAGGTGTTTGGCGATAATTTTTTTAGCGGACTCAACCTCAATTTTCGCAGAAGCCACTGCTGCGGAAGCTTCATCGCGATTCTCAGTGGCAGAGCGCTTGGAACTTACTAGCTCGGAATCCTCCCCATCCACTAAGTCTGCGATTTGTGAGATGCGCGTTATCGCCGCTCTGGATGAGTTGTGATCGGCCTCAGCCTTCGCGAGACTCTTCTCTAGCACTGAAGCCTTTGCGACTGAAAACTCTTCAAGAAGAGGGTTGAATCTCTCTCCAGCATCGAGCAATTTCTGTTCCAAGGTTGCCAATTCGGCTTGCACTTTTTCGGCTGCCATACGCGCCTTCTCAAGCTGCTTTTCCGAAACCTGGCCGGTCGCTTTGGCTTTCTTAGGGTGCTCCGTGGCACCACACACAGGGCATTCTTCACCGGAATTTAGATCATCAGCCAGGAGCCCGGCTTGGGAATCCTTGTAGTCGGTGAAGATTTCTGCGTAAGCCACCTTCGCAGCATCAGCAGCTAGCGACAAAATGTGCTTTTCACTTTGCAGATTGCCAATCTCGATTTCTGTTTCTTCGTAAGTCTTGAAACGCTGCATTGCGGACTCCGCAACTTCGAACGCTAAGCGATTGCCCTCGAGCTTGTCGGCCAAAGGCTTAAGCGATGTTCGTTCGTTATTCAACTCGCGAATCTCATCTTCAACTTCAGCCAGTTCGCCCTTGGCCTCAACTAGCAAACTGGCGGCGGACTCTGCGGCCTTGAGAAGTTTGGGGAGACTATCTTCTGCAGCCAACGGTGAGGCTAGTGAGCCAAGAGTACTGTTAGCTTTTGCCAGAAGTGCCTTAACCTCTGCCGCTTCCTTCGGTACCTGTGAATCTAGGTTGAGTTCCTCCAGGGCAAGTGTTGCTTCGTTTAGTGCGGACTGAGCTACTTGGAGCGCCTCGTAGGAACCTTCAACTTTGGCTGCTCGATCGCCTGCCTCAATTTTTGCGGAAAGGGCAGATACAGGTTTCTCCTGTTTTTTGAGTTCTGCTAGTTCGGAGGTAAGCCTTGAAAGCTCAGACTGTGATTCCGCAATCGTATTTTGGTCGCTGGCGACAGTTAGTTCAGCATCCGCCTGTTTGTAGATGTCCTCAAGCTCAGCCGCCGAAGCGGTGGCAGACGTCAGGTTTTCTTCCACCCATGCAAGTTCGGTCCCTGATATGGGGCCTTCTACACCTAGATTTTGCGCAAGAGCCAATGTATTAGTGGCCAGATTGTTCTGAACACCTTCAATGGCTGTCTTCTTTTCTTCGGCCAAGGATTTGAGCTTCAGCTGCACTCGTTCAAAGCGTCCCGTATTGAAAAGCTTTCTAATGAGTTTGAGGCGTTCATCGTTATCGGCTTCTAGGAAAGCCTCAAACTTGCCCTGAGCCAATAGAACTACTTGCAGAAACTCCGTGGGTTCCAGGCGTAACAATTTGCGAATTTGAACATCGACTTCTGTCTTTTTAGCCCCAATGGTCTTTGTTTCGCCATCCTGCAGAATCTCGTCAAGGGTAACTTTTTGCTTTACAGGATCTTCGTTGCCCTCTTTGTCAAGGCCAAGTGTGCGAGTGATTCGGTATGTCTTGAAACCCGACTCAGCCGGAACCTCGAACTCAAGAACTACAGAGGACAAGTCGGTTGGCGCTGAATAGTGGCTGCGCACAGATTTGTGCACCGCATTAGCACTTGAATCCGCCAAGAACCAACGAGCAGTGAAGTTGTATAGAGCAAAAGTAATGGCGTCGAGAATGCTTGATTTGCCAGCGCCAGTCTCTCCCTCAATTAGGAACAATCCCTCTTGCTGAAACTGAGCAAATTCGATTTCTTGCTTGTCTTTGAAGGGACCAAAGCCTTCGATTTCCAGACGAATTAGTCTCACTTGGCTGCCTCCTCTTGCTTGATGGCATCGAGTGCGTCATTCAGAATTTTGAGTTCTTCAGTTGTTGGTCCCTCGCCATTTCGCACATCCACCAAGAATGCGGACATGATCTCAAGGTCCGATTTTCCCTTGATGCGATCTCGGTAACTAGCGGAGTTCTCGCTCGCAAGATTTGCCGGTTCGAAAATCACTTCGGCGCAGTAAGGGAATCTCTCCTTAAGTTTGCGCATTGCGTCTAGCTCGCGAGTGTTGTCCGTGTAGACAACGCGAACGTAGTGATCGACGTACTTGTCGTATTCAGCCTTGGTCATGATCTCGGCAAAAGGGCCTTTGAGTTCAATCAACTTTCGGAAGATGGGGAAATCAACCCACTCCACCGCCGCGTTTTTGCCGGGCTCGAGGTCAACCAGCCATCCGCCGCGCGCCTTGCCTGCCTCCTTGAATGAGTAGTGAACAACGGCACCCGAATAGCGAATGTTGTGTGCGAGCTCCGAACGCCCGTGGATGTGACCTAGCGC
>JBBAMO010000144.1:0-3128 GCA_040402495.1 Rhodoluna sp. | reverse complement strand
GAGCCAACCACCTTGAAACGCGGCGATGTTGGCAAACCCCAGCCGGCCAAGAGCGTGCGCGCGCGGGCATCCGTGTGGGGGCCGTTGTGGCATCTCCGCCTTCAAGTCGCTGCCGCTAATCGCAAGCAGCTATGCGGTCCCTTCGGTGCCTAGCATCCCGGGTATGCCTGCAGTGGTAAAGCCAATCTTGACCGTTGGCGATGTTGCCACCGTGAAGTTTGAAAATGCTCCAATTACCAGCATCTCCCGCGTAAACGGCGACGAGGTTCTAACACTTTCGATCACTAAGACCCAAGATGGCAACACCGTTGCGGTTAGCCACGGCGTGCAAGACAAGATTGCCGAACTAAAGCAGGCTCTTGGCTCCGACGTGAAGGTGACCACCATCTTCGACCAGGCTCCATACGTAGAGAAGTCGCTCGAAGACCTAACCACCGAAGGTTTGTTAGGTCTAACTTTCGCAATCATCGTGATCTTGTTGTTCCTGCTTTCGGTGCGCTCAACGTTGGTTACCGCGATCTCGATCCCAACCTCGGTTCTGATCACCTTCATCGGTTTGTCGGGGCTGAACTACTCACTAAACCTCTTCACGCTTTCGGCCCTGACCATCGCAATTGGTCGAGTGGTCGACGACTCCATCGTTGTGATTGAGAACATCAACCGCCACCTTTCTTATGGAGAGCCTAAAAAGAAGGCTGTTCTCACCGCTGTGCGCGAAGTATCTGGCGCAATCACCGCTGCCACCATCACCACTGTGGCTGTGTTCTTGCCCATCGCACTAGTTGGCGGATTGGTCGGAGAGCTATTCCGTCCGTTCTCGTTCACCTTCTCGATCGCTCTCGTTGCATCGTTGTTTGTGTCGCTTACCATCGTGCCGGTTCTTGCTTACTGGTTCATGAAAGCGCCTAAGAACGTATCGGTTGAGACCGACCCTAAGAAGGCCGAAGCGGCCGCCGCTCAGGCACGCCACGACGAAGAAGCTCGCGAGCGAAAGTCTTGGTTGCAGCGCGGTTATCTACCGATTTTGAAGACCACCCAGAAGCACCCGGTGATGACTGTCACCGCTTCGTTGCTCATTTTGATCTTCACCTTTGGGCTCGTTGGTGGGCTCAAGACCGACTTCCTTGGTGGTTCAGGCTCAAGTGGCTTCGTGGTCAACCAGACTCTAAAGCCAGGTGCAACCTTGAAGGATGAGTCAAAGGCAGCCGCCAAAGTTGAAGCTGCTCTTCTGCAGATTGACGGCGTTGATGTTGTGCAGACCTCAATTGGCTCCAGTGGCGATGGTCGAGTCGCCTTTGGCGCGTCAGCCGGTGGCATCACCATCCAGGTAATCGTCAAAGACGGCTACGACATGGCAATGGTTCAGTCAGCATTCACTAAGGCCACCAAAGATGACGCATCGCTTGGAACGCTCAAGATTGGCACTGGTGGTGGCGGATTCTCCGGATCCAGCACCATCGACATCAAGCTTGCGGCTCCAGACGCAGCCAGCCTTGAAGCCGGCATCGTTGCTGTTGAAAAGGCAATGAAGGGCACCGCTGACGTTAGCGAAATCAAAAACTCGCTAGCTGAGAAGCAGCGCACGCTGAAGGTAACCGTCAACCGTGTTGCAGCAGCCCGCGCTGGCCTTACCGAGACCATGGTTGGAGGAATCGTTGCTTCAAAGATGACCCCGTCGAGCATCGGCAAGGTAAACGTTGAAGGCACCGCAACCTCGATTTACGTGGTGCAGACTTCAACTCCGAAGACGGCCGATCAGATTCGTGCCATTCAGATTCCAACTAGCACCGGAGCGGTGAGCCTCGACTCAATCGCCGACGTGTCGATGAAGAAGGTACCTGTTTCGATCACCACCGAGAAGGGCGATCGCACAGCAACTGTGTCGCTAACCCCAACCGGTAAGAACCTTGGTGCAATCTCGATGGATGTCACCAAGCGACTAGCCAAGGTGAAGCTTCCTCAGGGAGTTACTGCCAACCTAGGTGGTGTAACCAAGTCGCAGGCCGACTCGTTCTCACAACTTGGACAGGCACTTCTAGCGGCAATCGCAATCGTGTTCATCGTGATGGTCGCAACGTTCTCGAGCATCCGTCAGCCGTTGATTCTGCTGATCTCGATTCCGTTCGCTGCAACCGGTGCTCTTGGCCTGCTACTGATTACCGACACTCCTCTGGGTGTATCGGCACTGATCGGTATGTTGCTGCTGGTGGGCATCGTGGTTACTAACGCGATTGTTCTGATTGACCTGATCAACCAGTACCGCCGCGAAGGCAAGCCAATTCAAGAGGCAATCATGGATGGCTCACGCCAACGCCTGCGCCCAATCTTGATGACTGCTCTGGCAACCATCTTTGCTCTAACCCCGATGGCACTTGGTGTCACCGGTGGTGGCGGCTTCATCTCGCAACCTCTTGCAATCGTGGTTATCGGTGGCCTGTTCTCATCCACCGTGCTAACCCTCGTAATCGTGCCAGTGCTCTACTGGCTGGTTGAAGGTGGCAAGGATCGCAAGGCTGCTCGTGTTGAGCGCAAGGCCTCTGGAGCCACTGGCAAGCCTGCAAAGTCGGTAAAGCCAAAGGCTAAGCCACAGAAGGCATAGCTCACAGGGCTAGAATTGGGAGGTCTCGGATAGTTGTCCGAGGCCTTCCCTAGTTTTGGCGTGTGATTACTATTTCTGACCACTTAGTTTGGATCGACTGCGAGATGACTGGGCTCAACCCAGATCAAGACTCGCTAGTTGAAATCGCTGTAGTCATCACCGATTCAGAGTTGAACGTTGTCGACGAAGGCATCGACCTAGTAATCAAGCCTCGCCCCGAATCAGTCGAACTCATGGGCGACTTTGTGCGCAACATGCACACCACTTCAGGTCTCATCAACGAGTTTGATGGCGGTCTAGAAATCGAAGATGCCGAGCGCCAGGTGCTCGAGTACATCAAGAAGTTCATCCCAAACGTCAACGATGCTCCGCTAGCCGGCAACACCATCGGCACCGACCGCATGTTCATTACCAAGTACATGCCGCTCGTAGACGCTCACCTTCACTACCGCTCAATCGACGTATCTTCGATCACATCACTGTCTAGAGTGTTTGCGCTGAAAGGTGTGACTACCGATGCAGGAAGGCT
>JBBAMO010000143.1:0-3187 GCA_040402495.1 Rhodoluna sp. | reverse complement strand
TGGTCGCGCAACTTGGCGTCACCCTGGCCGCCAGAGTATTGAATGGCAAGGTCGCCGCGGTCGCGCATCAGTGATTTGAAGGAATCCTCGATGGTTTGCTTTGGCAAAGCGTGCACGTAGGGCATGCCACCGGCTAGCGAAACAACCTCTGGGCGGCTAACTACCGCAAAAAGCGCTCGAACTTCAGACACCGAAAGAGTGTTGGCGCGCTGGGCGTAAAGATCTAGCCAGTCGTCAAAGTTATTTGCGGTGGTGTTCGGCATCAGGCTCCCAATGTCGGCAGGTGAACTCGAGGTTCAGGTTTGCGAGGTAAAACCCGACACTGGGTTTCTTTTAACCCTAGTAGTCAGGGCAACAACCCGTAACTAGTTAATAAACTCGGCTAGGTCGGCTAGCAAGGCAACCTTTGGCTTTGCGCCAACCATCTGCTTGACCAACTGACCGCCCTGGAATACCTGAAGCGCAGGAATCGAAACGATTCCGTACTGCTGGGCAAGCTGTGGCTCGTTGTCTACGTTTACCTTGACGATTTCGATCTTGTCGCCGTACTCGGCAGAGATTTCGTCAAGAATCGGGGATACCTGGCGGCAAGGACCACACCACTCCGCCCAGAAGTCAACTAGAACAGGCTTTGCGCTCTGCAAAACGTCTGCCTGGAAAGATGCGGTGGTTACGTGCTTGGACATGGGTTCCCTTTCTATAGTGCGAATAAAACTAGTGGCTGGTTAGGTAGTGCTCTGCATCAAGTGCAGCCACACAACCTGATGCTGCTGCCGTGATTGCCTGGCGGTAGCTTGGGTCGATAACGTCGCCGGCTGCAAACACTCCAGGAAGACTGGTCTTTGAACTGCGGCCCTCAACCTGAATGAACTTTTCGGCTGTCAGCGTTACCTGATTCTCAACCAACCATACGCGCGGGTCATTCCCGATTGCGATGAACAGACCTTCGATGTCTAGCTTGCGAGTCGAGTCATCCACGGTGCTTTCTAGCGTGACGCCCGATAGCTTGGCTTCGCCGTGAAGCTCTTTGACAGCACTGTTCCAGACAACTTCGATCTTTGGGTTGTTCAAAACACGTTCTTGCATGATCTTGGATGCCTTGAACGAGTCGCGGCGGTGAATCAGGTACACCTTGTCGGCAAAGCGAGTTAGGAAGGTCGCTTCTTCCATTGCTGAGTCGCCACCGCCAACTACGGCGATCTGCTTCTGTCTAAAGAAGAAACCATCGCAGGTTGCGCACCAAGAAACACCGTGACCGCTGAGTTCTTTTTCGCGTGGCAAACCAAGTTCGCGGTAGGCAGCACCGGTAGCCAAGATGACAGCCTTGGCCTCGAAGGTTTTGCCGTTGCCGGTCTTTACGATTTTCACTTCGCCGCTTAGGTCTACTTCGATAACGTCGTCTAGCAAAGTCTCGGTGCCAAAGCGCTCGGCCTGCGCCTGAAAGTTGGCCATCAAATCTGGGCCCATTAGGCCGTCAGGAAAGCCAGGGTAGTTTTCCACTTCGGTGGTCTTCATTAATTCGCCACCGGCTTCGACAGAAGAAGCAATCAGTAGTGGCTTTAGTCCGGCTCGCGCGGTGTAGATTGCTGCGGTCCAGCCGGCAGGGCCAGAACCAATGATGATAACTTCGCGCAAGAGCACTCCTTAGACGGGGATTGAATCTAAGTTTATCGGCGAGTTATTCCCTTTACCGTCTTGACCACACCGCTCCAGGCCGTCCAGGTTTCTTCAACACCCAGCAGCGCGAGCACCACAAAATAAACCGCAAGCATGATCAGACCAGCTGGGATGCTCACGAGCACTCCGCCAAGCACGGTGCTCAGGCCAAAACCGCCCTGTTCGAGCAGGCCAGTGAAGTGCAAGAAACTCCAACCGGCGAAGCCAGCAACGATGCCGGCGGCAACCATCCGTGTTGCGGCCCCAGCCAGGCCGACACCTTCGAACTTGCCGATTCGACGGCGCAAAAGTCGGTAGGCGAGCACGGCCTGCACCGTGATTGAGAACGAGTTGAGCAGCGAAAGCGCAACTACTAGCCACATCGCTTGGACGGTTTGCGAGATGACGAAAGCGCCGGTGACAAACACGGCAGTTTGCGCGAGGGTAAAGAAGAACGGAGTGCGGGTGTCTTCGAGTGCATAAAACGCGCGCTGCAACATGAAGACAAAACTGAACGGCACGAGCCCAACCATCATTGCCATGATCACGTTTCCGAGCGCGATGGTGGCTGGGTACTCACCAACGAACACGCGCGCGATTGGGTACGCAAGCACAATCAGAGCGGCGGTTGCCAAACCACTGATGGCCAAGATGGCGCGCAAACTTGCGCCTAGGTCGCGCTTGAGCGCATCGATATTGCCGTCGTCGGCATGGTGCGAAATCTTGGTGAACGACGCGGTGGCAATTGAAACCGTGGCAATAGAGTGCGGAAGCATAAAAACCAACCAAGCAATCGAAGCCGCGGCAATCGAGGCAACCGCAAGGCCGTTAGTGGCACGCGCGGCGATGGTGCTCGATGCAACGATGCTCTGCACCAGCCCGCCCAGCTGAGTTACCAGAACCATGCCGAGGGTCCAAGAGGCTGCCTTGGCCGCAGGGCGAAGGCCAACCCCGCGCCACTTGAAGTTGAAACGGAACTTGAGCCCGATTCGCTTCCAGGAGAGCAACAGAATCAAAGCCTGCGAGGCAACGCCGGCGGTTGCGGTTGCGGCTAGCAACGAAACCTGGCTAGCACCCCATTCGCTCACCGCTCGGGTTCCGGTTGGGTCGGCACCAAATAGCACCACAAAGGCAACCATTCCCGAGATGGCAACGATGTTGTTGAGAACCGGCGCCCACATGAACGGACCGAACGCCGATCGCGCGTTCAAGATTTCACCGAACAGCGAGTAGAGGCCGTAGAAGAAAAGTTGCGGCAAGCACCAGTAGGCAAAGGCGGTAGCAAGCGCCAACTGCTGTGTGCTCCAGCCGGTTGTGTAGAGCGAAACCAAGAATGGAGCAGCGATTGTGGTGACCACCGTGACAATCGTGAAACCGGTGATGATCATGGTCACCAGGCGATTGATGTAGGTCTGCCCGCCATCCTTGTGCTTACGAGCGCGAATGATCTGCGGCACCAAAACTGCGTTCAGCACACCGCCAGCGATGATGGCGTAAACGTTGTTAGGAAGCTGGTTGGCAACACCGAATG
>JBBAMO010000142.1:0-3208 GCA_040402495.1 Rhodoluna sp. | reverse complement strand
CTTCTGCTCAACTGGTTGGTTGAAACCCCCGAGGGTGGCACCAACGAGCTGATTGCCGGCGCAGCAAGTTTTGTAGCCGTAATCTTCGTTACCTGGATGATTTTCTGGATGGCTAAAAATGCCAAGAACCTCAGCGGCGACCTCAAGTCGCGCCTAAGTGCAACCACTTCGGCCTTCACCGTGGTTGGAATCGCGTTTTTTGCAGTTATTCGAGAGGGCGTTGAGACATCGGTGTTTCTTTGGTCTTCGGTCTCGGCTAGCGGGCAGGGCTACTTTGCGCTTCTCGGTGCACTTCTAGGATTCTTGGTTGCCGGGTGGCTTGGCTACCTCATCTATCGAGGAGCACTCAAGCTAAACCTAACCGCGTTCTTCAAGTACACCGGTGCGTTCTTGATTGTGGTCGCCGCGGGAATTCTTGCCTATGCAGTTCACGAGTTTCAAGAGATTGGCCTACTGCCATTCTTGAGCGCAACCAGCTACGACCTGAGCGCACTCGTGCCCGAAGGCTCTTGGCAGGAGATCATCCTAAGAGGAACCATTTCGTTTAGAGCCACGCCTAGCCAGCTGGAGAGTGTCGTCTGGGTGCTCTACGTTGCGGTGGTGTCGGTGCTATTTGGCAAGGCGTACAGCACGCAAAAGAAGTAGCCTTCGGGCAAAAAAATCCCGCGCAACCTAGGCTGCGCGGGATTTTTTACTTAAATCGATTAGCTCTTCTTGCGCTGAGAGTAAAGACGTGCACGCACGTTGGCGTCTAGCTCAACCTTGCGAATGCGAGTTGCCTCTGGGGTAACCTCAACGCACTCATCTTCGCGAGCGAACTCGAGGCACTCCTCAAGCGAAAGCTTGCGTGGAGGGGTTAGCGACTGGAATTCATCCGAAGAAGCCGCACGCATGTTGGTGAGCTTCTTTTCTTTGGTGATGTTTACATCCATGTCGTCGGCGCGTGAGTTTTCGCCCACAACCATTCCTGCGTAAACCTCGCTGGTTGGCTCAACGAAGAACGAACCGCGCTCCTGCAGACCAATCATGGCGAACGGGGTAACCACACCTGCGCGGTCGGCAACCATCGAGCCGTTGTTACGGGTGATGATGTCGCCAAACCATGGCTCGTAGCCAGCCGAAATCGCGTTGGCGATACCGGTTCCCTTGGTGATGGTTAGGAATTCGGTTCTAAAGCCGATTAGGCCTCGTGAAGGCACCAGGAACTCCATGCGAGTCCAGCCCGTGTTGTTGTTAACCATGTTCGACATGCGGCCCTTGCGAGCAGCCATCAACTGAGTGATTGGGCCCAAGAACTCTTCAGGCACATCGATGGTGAGGTCTTCAACAGGCTCGTGAACCTTGCCGTCGATCTTCTTGGTAACTACCTGAGGCTTGCCCACGGTTAGTTCGTAGCCTTCGCGACGCATCTGCTCAACCAAGATGGCTAGCGCCAACTCGCCACGCCCTTGAACTTCCCAAGCGTCTGGACGCTCGGTAGGAAGAACGCGGATAGAAACGTTACCGATAAGTTCTTTGTCGAGACGGTCCTTCACCAAACGTGCGGTGACCTTTGCGCCCTTGACGCGGCCAGCCATCGGTGAGGTGTTGATACCGATGGTCATCGAGATTGCAGGGTCGTCAACGGTGATCATTGGCAACGGACGAATGTCGTTTGGGTCTGCCAAGGTTTCACCAATGGTGATTTCCTCGATACCCGCAACGGCAACGATGTCGCCAGGGTTGGCCTCATCGGTTGGGAAACGCTCGAGCGCCTTGGTCTTTAGAAGCTCGGTGATCTTTACGTTTTGGGTGGTGCCATCGGCACGAACCCAAGCAACCTGCTGACCCTTGCGAAGGGTGCCGTTGAAGATACGAAGAAGGGCCAAACGACCAAGGAATGGCGAAGCATCCAAGTTGGTAACGTGCGCCTGTAGCGGAGCCTCTGGGTCGTACATCGGAGCTGGGATGTACTTGAGGATTGCGCCGAACAGAGGCTCGAGGTCTTCGGCATCTGGAAGAGTGCCGTCGGCAGGCTTGTTTAGGCTTGCGCGACCTGCACGGCCAGAAGCGTAGATAACTGGAAGGTCGAGAATCGAGTCGATGTCTAGGTCTGGCACCGAGTCGTGAAGATCGCTGGCAAGACCAAGTAGAAGGTCGTGAGTTTCTTCAACAACCTCATCGATGCGAGCATCGGCGCGGTCGGTTTTGTTGACCAAAAGGATTACCGGAAGCTTGGCTTCAAGTGCCTTGCGAAGAACGAAGCGAGTCTGAGGCAGTGGGCCTTCAGATGCGTCAACCAAAAGCACAACGCCGTCAACCATAGAAAGACCGCGCTCCACCTCGCCACCGAAGTCGGCGTGGCCTGGGGTGTCGATCACGTTGATGGTGATTTCTTTTCCATCTGCCGAAGCTCCCTTGTAAGAGATAGCAGTGTTCTTGGCGAGAATGGTGATTCCCTTTTCGCGCTCGAGGTCTCCCGAGTCCATAACGCGCTCGCCTACAGCGGCGTGGTCGCTGAACGAACCGGTCTGGCGAAGCATGGCGTCGACCAAAGTGGTCTTGCCGTGGTCTACGTGCGCAACGATAGCTACGTTGCGAATATCATCTCTGGCAACCAGAGTCATAGGAACATCCTTGTATTAGGCACGCGAAAACATAAGGTATTCGCATCGTGATTTGAACCGGGCGACAGCACTTCGGTAACTATAAGTCTACCTGTGGTTGCGCGATTTACTTAGAAGAGACTTGTGACCAGTTGAAATAGCCCCAAGTGGCGCTCGAAGCGTGCGGGTTGGGTTTAAAGCCTGCAACGCTGTCGGCGACAACAACCATGGATGGAACTTCATAAAGTGGCATTCCGTAGGCTGCCTTAAACAGCTCAGTGTCAATGTCTTTGAGAAGCGCTTGCTGCTGGAGACCATCGGTAGCCTTAGCTAACTTTGCCAACTTGCCATCGATGTATTCACTTTGGAAGCCAACAAACGAGCTGCCGGTTAGTGAATAGAGGTCTGCGCCAGGTGTTGAAACTAGGTCGCGCGTGCCAATGAATACGTCGAATTCGCCAGACTTTAGAACCTCTGTAGGGTCTGCGCTTGCCAGGCTCACCAAAGTGAAACCTGCGCTTTCGCAGCGTGCTTCAAGAAGTGTCCACTCGGCCTGGGCTCGAGGATTATCGGTGTCGAATACCACCCTCACCATAACGGGAGTGTCGGCACCGATGGAATTC
>JBBAMO010000141.1:0-3221 GCA_040402495.1 Rhodoluna sp. | reverse complement strand
GAGTGATCAGGGTTGCAGCTGGTTCCCGATCAATCGGAGCAGCGTACTCGCCGACCAGGCGCAAGCCATCGTTGGTGATCAGTTCGATATCTTCGCGCTTGCTGGGCAGTTCGACGCCCGAACGGATCTCTATTTGGCTCAACTTAGAGTTCCCTGAAATTTCTGCCAGCAAACCGTGTGAAAGTGTCGGCGTTTGTCGGCGCCGATTATCTCGTTCCAAACAACCACGTGTGCGGTGCCGATTCGAATGGTAACCGGGCAACCGGGACAGACCCAAGTTTTTGCCGGGTCTTCAGAGGCACCGGAGTGGGTTTGAACGGTGTGTTCCACCCCGCGTTTGACCACTGTCTGGCGCGCGCCGAATAGCACCTTGCGGCCACTGAATTCTTCTGGTTCTTCGCGCTTGGCTGAGCGCCTCGGACGGTTGGAGCGCCCCATGTTTAGTACCAGTTGTACTTATTTGAGTGGGCAAGAGCTCCACATGGGGTGCCGTAGCGACCCTTGATGTACTTGATGCCCCAGCGAATCTGTGTTTCTGGGTTGGTAAGCCAGTCTGGGCCCTCTGAGGCCATTTTTGTGCCTGGTAGCGACTGTGGGATGCCATAGGCGCCAGAAGACCTGTTGGAGGCATTCACGCGCCAGTTGCTCTCGCGGTCCCAAAGTTTCACCAAACATGAATACTGGTCTATACCCCAGCCAAAGTCGTTAACCATTCGGTAGCCAAGTGCCTTGTTGCTACCGGGAGTTGGAATGGCGGCAACCTCAACGAATAGCGCCGCTGCATCTTGGCCAGTAACAATGTTGAATCCGCCACGTGAGTAAGAAATGGTCTGAGTCGTCTCCCAGCCATAGATCTGCTGCTCAGAAGTGTCTTCGGTTTGGTAAAACGCCATTGTTTCTGCGCTGGCCATGGTTCCCGAGTAAGGATCAACGATGGTCACGGCGGTAAATGCGGCAACCATCACAAAACCGGTAAGCGACTTGTGAAGGCGAGCGGCAAAAATGCTCTTTACGAAGCGCGAACGAAACGGTGCCGCAATTGCGTCGGTGATTGCACCCGAAATCTTTGAAGAAACTGATTCTTTATAGATTGCATGTCTGCCCATGAGCCACCTCCGATCGAATTGTTACCAAAAACTCAAGTTTACCCGAGGGTCGGTTTTATGGCTAGATGCAATAACTAGGCCTTAGGAAGCTTGAATCCAGGGCACTTGCTCAAAACACTAGACATCGCAGTCTTTTCAGCGCCGGTCACCCAGACGCCGTACTTGGCCTTTACAGCGATTTGTCTCGCCACATAGGCGCAGCGATAGGCCTTGTTTGGTGGCAACCAAGATGCCGCGTCGCTATCTGACTTGGCTCCGTTGGTTGGCCCGTCAACGGCCAAAAGATTTAGCGGGTCGTTGTAAAAAGTGCCACGTTTGGTTTGCGTCCACTGCTGTGCGCCTTTTTGCCAGGCATCGCTGATGGCAACCACGTGGTCGATCTGCACCTTCGATGAAGTGCCAACGCCTCGAACAAAAGAAATTGTCTTGCCGGTGTAAGGATCTTTGAGTTTGCCGGTCTCGAGAATGCAGGTTTCACCCTTGCGCCACACCTTGTTGGTTAGGTCTCGCTTGAGAATGTAGTTTCTAACGTCGCAGTCACCGATGTCGCCCCAGCTGTCGCCAAACAACTGGCGAGCATAACCGGTCTTTGGTGCGCGACCCTTTACGGAGAGTTTTTTCAGGACAGATTCGGCTGTAACCGAGGTTGCTTGGAGTGTTGAACCGGCCGTTGGCGATGCCTGGGCGGCAGCAAACGTATCTGTCATGCCTGCCGTTATCAGCAGGAGGAAAATCGCTAGAAGGCTATAGTGCCTTTTCGATCTGAAGAAGTTCGATGACTCTGTCGATGAACGCATCAACTTGGTTTTCTGCATAACCGCCTCGTTTCGGAGTGAAGATTACCTTGCGCACCTCGTCTAGCGAGAGCGCGGTTCTTGTGTCGATGTGTGAGCTAACGTCTACCAAAAACGCATCTACCTGCTTCCGACTGTACCCGCGCAAAATCAATCCGGTTGAATCGAAGCGCTTTCCAATCGGGCGTTCAAGCCGGCCAACCAAAAGCAGACGAATTTCGTTGGCTCGCTCGTGAAGCGATTCCGATCCAGCTTTGTCCAACTGAGCGGCCATGCGCCGTGCCGAAAAGGAGTCCTCGAGCCGATCCATGGCAACGTCTACTGCGGTTACCGAATAGCCGCCCTTGACCAGCGTGAACTCACGTTCGCGAATGCCCAGGCTGTGGCCATCCTCGTGGTTGTTGTAGGCCTCGCGCGCTTGAGCTACGAAACCGTCGACTTCTGACTGCTCATAGCCCAGCTTGTTCGGCTTGGTGTTTGGAAAAGGAAAACTCACAGTCTTATTATCGCAAAGCCCAGTAGCGGAGGTTTACGCAAGCGGGAAGAACAAAGTTGCAATGATGTACACCACGAGCGCAGAAGGCAACATCGAGTCGAGTCGGTCCATTATGCCGCCATGGCCAGGTATCCAAGTTGACATGTCTTTTACGCCTAGGTCGCGCTTGATCAGCGACTCGGCCAGGTCGCCGAATACCGCGGTGATAATGATGAAGGCAGCAACGATAACGCCCCACCACCAAGGTTGGTGCAGCACGAGAACCATCAATGTCACCGATGCAACTACGCCGGCCGTAATGCTAGCCAGCAGGCCTTCGAGAGTCTTCTTGGGGCTTACTCCAGGCGCAATCTTGTGCTTTCCAAGCTTGCGGCCCACCAGATAGCCAAACGTGTCTACAAATGCGGTTGGAACCACAAACTGAATCACCCAGGCCGCCCCATCGGGCTCTCGGCGAAGCAAGAGGATTGCAAATGAGCACATCAGCGGCACATAAATAACAACAAAGGCTGCCGCACTGAAGTCTCTGAGGCTCTTCATGAATGAATGCTCGATCGACTCGCGACGCTCCCAAAGCAGGTGCACTGCACGCCAAATGGTTAGTGCCACAATCATTGCGGCGGTAACCAGCCACTGCCACACTGGGCCACCGTAGTAAGTAGCTGGCATGATCAGAAGAGAACCGAGGGTTACCGGAACTCTAGGCACATACCAGCCGGCGGAGCGAAGTGCAGTTGAAAGCTCCCATGAGCCGGCTGCAGTTGCCAAGGCAAGAAGCCCGATGAAGGCTTCTTTGTAAACCAAGATCGATGCCAAGAATGCGGC
>JBBAMO010000140.1:0-3276 GCA_040402495.1 Rhodoluna sp. | reverse complement strand
AACGCCCTCAATGTGGCCATTGTTTGCATTTATCGACAAGCCGTCAGGAAGGGCACCATTTGAAACAGTAAAGCTCGGAGTTGGGAAACCAACAACTGTGGTGGTTTGGTCGTAAGCCTTGCCAACGTAGCCAACGTGTGGACTTGAGATCACCGGCTCTGTTGGAAGCGAACCGACTTGGATCGAAAGCTCGGGGAACGTGTAGGTTCCAAATGCGTTGGTGGCTGAAATGGTGAATGCAAAGTCGCCATAGGAGGTTGAGACTCCACTAATCACGCCTGTGCTGCTGTTCAGGCTGAGACCATCGGGCAGATAGCCGCCGGCAATCGAGTAGGTAGGGGCTGGGTAGGCGCTGACCGTCACGCCATCGGAGTAGTTAGCACCGAGTTGCATGCGTCGCAAAATTTGCGAGTTAGCCGCGACGGGTGCTTGGTTGACTTTGAGCGTTAGAGCGCCAGTGGTGACGGTGGTGTAAGGCGTAGCAACATCGATGCGGAAAGAGTAGTTTCCCGTCTGGGTGGTTGTTCCAGATAGCGCTCCCGTTGCAGCTGATAGAGAAATTCCGGCAGGAAGTGCATCGCCAGGGTGCAACGAATAGGTCGGTGCCGGGTAAGAACTGTAGGTCACGCCATCCGTGTAGGTTGCGCCAAGCATCGTTGCGTTAGAGATGGTTGAGTCAACGGCGGTTGGAGTGCTCGTAACGATGATTGTCAGAGTATTGGTGTCGTCGTAACCAGCAACGTTGGCTGCACGAATGACGAAGCTGTAGGTGCCCGTTGTGTTTGGAGTTCCCGTGAGCGCTCCGGTTGATGCGTTTAGCGAAATGCCGGCAGGGAGTGCGCCAGATAGAACACTGTAGGCAACCGCAGGGTAGGCGTTAGCGGTAACTGAAGACGAGTACGCATTGCCCGAGAAGACCACCCCGGTGATGCTCTGTGCGGTGATGGTTGGCATCGTCCGAACCTCTATGGTGATGAGGCTTGACTGTGTTGTTCCTGAACCGTTGGTGGCTGAAATTTTGAATGCGAAGGTTCCTGTGGCAGAGCTTGTTCCTGAGATTGCACCGGTAGCAGTGTTGAGCGAGAGCCCGGTTGGAAGGGAGCCGCTGGTCACGGCGAAGGTAGGCAGTGGTCCCGATGTTGCCAGGCTGTAATCGTATGGATCGCCCAGAATCAGGTTGGAGCTAGCCCCGGCCGAATTTGAGAAGACAGGTCTGTCCCAAATGGTTATTTGGTAGTTGGCGCTGGTAATGGTTCCCACCCAGTTGACTGCTGTAACGCGGAAGGTGAAAACTCCTTCGGTGGTTGGCGTACCCGATACAGCACCAGTGCTGGTGTTCAGGGTAAGTCCGTTAGGAAGTGTTCCGGATGCTAGCGAGAAAGTTGGCGTTGGGAAACCGCTCAAGGTGGTGGTCTGTGAGTATGACTTTCCAACGTATCCAGTTGCGGGCAAAGCGACAGTGGTTTCGGCTGGCATCGAACCTATTTGAATGCTCAAACCGGTAAACGTGTAGGTGCCGAGGCTGTTGGTTGCTGCGATGTTGAAGTTGAAGTTGCCAGTTGCCGAAGCTACACCCGAGATTGCTCCGGTTGCACTGTTTAGGCTCAGACCATTTGGAAGTGACCCCGAAGACACCGTGTAGGTGGGCGCAGGGTAGGCGCGAACCGAAACGGAATCGCTGTAACTAGCACCGATTTGGGCGGTGGTTGCGATTGTTCCGCGGTCCAAAGTCGGAGTCTGGTTTACAACGATGTTCAGAGTGCTGGTCGAAACCGTGGCGTATGCGTGGGCAACATCGATGACAAATGAATATGAACCGTTAGCGGAAGGGGTGCCGGTGATCGCACCGGTCGAGGTATTTAGGCTCAGACCTGTTGGCAAAGTGCCAGAATGCAGCGAGTAGGTGGGCGTTGGGTAGCTGCTGAAGGTGATGCCGTCTGAGTAGGTGGCGCCAACTGTGGTTGGGCTGATGAGAGACACATCTGTGGCCGTTGGTGTGCTGTAAACCACGATGTTTTTCGATGCGGTGTCGGATGTACCGGCCGCGTTTGTGGCGCGGATTACAAACGTGTAGCTGCCGGTGGCAGTTGGAGTTCCGCTGATAACACCCGTGCTTGAGTTGAGCGAAAGTCCGGTTGGAAGCGCGCCGGATAGCACGCTAAAGGTTGGTGCGGGGAAACCGCTGGCTGTGATCGTATTGCTGAAACTGGTGTTCAACAAAGTCGATGATGTTACCGTTTGCGCTGTTATGGCAGGCAGCTGGCGAACAGTGATGGTTACCTGTGCAGACTCTCGGGTGCCAGCACCATTTGTTGCCGAAATCTTGAAGTTGTAGGTTCCGTAGGTGGTTGCGGTTCCAGTAATTGCACCGGTCGAGGTGTTTAGGCTCAAGCCGGTTGGCAGTGAACCTGTGCTGATTGAGAACGCACTTGGAGCTGGCCCATTGGTGGTAACTGTCTGGTTGTAGCTGGCGCCTTCGTTAATCGTCAAGCCAAGGGAAGCCAAGTTGGTGAATGTCGGTTTGTCCCAGATGGTTACCTGATACGAAGCAGTGGTAACCGAGCCAACCCAGTTGGTTGCCGAGATGGTGAACGTGTAAACACCTTCGGTGGTTGGAGTACCACTTACTGTGCCGTTGCTGGTGTTGAGCGTTACACCTGGCGGAAGCGAGCCGGTGCTTAGTGCGAATGTCGGAAGTGGGAAGCCAGAAACATTGCTGGTTTGCGAATAGGCCACGCCCACATATCCGACTCTAGGAGTTTGCGCCGAAGACTCGACTGGGCTCGAACCAATTTGGATGGACAGCGTGCTTGTGGTTGACGACCCATAGGTGTTAGTTGCCGTGATGGTAAACGAGTAGTCGCCGGTAACAGTAGGTGTTCCTGTGATGGCACCGGTCGATGTGTTGAGGCTAAGACCGGTAGGAAGCGCGCCAGAGGCAATCGAGAAGGTTGGCGCAGGAGACCCAGATGCCGCGACGGCATCGGTGTATGCAACCGATTTCGTTCCTCTGGCGTTGACTGCTGAGTCTGTAAATGATGGCGAGGCAGTCACCGAGACAGTCTGCGATGCAAAGTCGACCGAGCCCAGCGCGTTAGTGGCACGAATGACGAACGTACTGCTACCGGTGGTGGTTGCCGTTCCCGAAACAACACCTGTGCTGCTATTCAATGAGAGCCCAGCTGGAAGGGAGCCGCTCTGCACAGCGAAAGTTGGTGCTGGCCGATCCCCATTCCACATACCGCAACTATTCGCATGGTTCCATTCTCACAGAGG
>JBBAMO010000139.1:0-3278 GCA_040402495.1 Rhodoluna sp. | reverse complement strand
CATTCGGTGTTGCCAACCAGCTTCCTAACAACGTTTACGCCATCATCGCTGGCGGGTTCAACAAAGAACTCCATTTCCATCTGCTCGAACTCGCGAGTTCTGAAGATGAAGTTTCCTGGAGTGATTTCGTTTCGGAAAGACTTACCGATCTGGCCGATACCAAATGGGGGCTTCATGCGTGAAGCACCAAGAACGTTGGCAAAGTTCACAAAGATGCCCTGAGCTGTCTCTGGGCGCAGGTAGTGCAGTCCGCTCTCGTCTTCGATTGGGCCAAGGTAGGTCTTAAGAAGACCGTTGAAAAGCTTTGGTTCGGTCCAAGCCTCTTTGGTGCCACAGTTTGGGCAGGCGATTTCAGCCATCGACGCCGGCTGGCGGCCCTTTTTCTCTTCGAAAGCCTCTTCGAGGTGATCGGCGCGGAAGCGCTTGTGGCATGAGGTGCACTCGATTAGTGGGTCGACGAATTCACGAACGTGACCTGACGACTCCCAAACCTTGCGAGGCAGGATGACCGATGAGTCAAGACCTACAACGTCTTCACGGCTGTTAACAACGGTGCGCCACCACTGACGCTTGATGTTTTCTTTAAGTTCTACACCTAGTGGTCCGTAATCCCATGCGGAGCGAGTTCCGCCATAAATTTCGCCGGCAGGAAAGACAAAGCCCCTGCGTTTGGCTAGAGAGATTACCGAGTCGAGACGATTTGGGGTGGCCACTTGAACTCCATGTTTCTTGCGTCCGGCTGGATGTCGGAGCGCATGTGTGCGAAGTAGTAAGTCTACTTGGAGGCGGTGCGTTTATTGGGCTTATCTACAGCCGCACCGAATCGTCGGCTGCGTTTGGCGAAGTCGGAAATTGAGTGCCAAAGCGTCTGGCGATCGAAATCAGGCCACGCGGTGTCTACAAATGAAAGCTCGGCATAAGCGGTCTGCCAAAGCAAGAAGTTGGAGATTCGTTGCTCGCCACTGCTGCGCAAAAACAGATCAACATCAGGAAGAAAGCCCGAGTTTAGGTACTTAGAAAGGTTCTTCTCCGAAAGCGAGCCAGGCTTCAACTTGCCGGCCGCGACATCGTTGGTGATGGCGTTGATCGCGTCGATCATTTCAATGCGCGACCCATAGTTGACGCACATGGTGAGGGTAAGCGTGGAGTTCTTAGCGGTGAGTTTCTCGGCGCTTTCGAGCTCACGGATGACGCTGCCCCAAAGCCTTGGTCGACGTCCGGCCCAGCGCACTCGCACTCCCCAGTGGTTGAGCTGATCGCGTCTGCGGCGCAGCACCTCTACGTTGTAGCCCATCAAAAAACGTACCTCTTCTGGTGAACGTTTCCAGTTTTCGGTGGAGAATGCAAAAACCGTGAGGTACTTCACGCCGGCCTCGATAGCCCCAGCGACAACATCGAGAAGAGCTACCTCGCCTGCCTTGTGGCCTTCGATGCGGGTCAAACCGCGAGCGTTGGCCCAGCGTCCATTGCCATCCATAACGATTGCAACGTGCGCAGGCACCGGCCCAGGGCCAAACTTAGGCACCTTGAGGCCGACCTTTTTTACGGGCTGAAACTCAGTCATTCTCTCTCCACATGTTGAAGTGATTTTAGCCCGCGTTCGATGTGCCACTGAGAATATGCGGCCACTAGGCCAGCTGCAGAAGAGCGAGCGCGCTGCGAACTTGCGTCGGCTGCCTGCCAATCACCAGAAAGCAATGCGCCTAAGAGAACAGCGGTTTCTTCGTCTAGCATCGCCGCACCAGCGGGCCGGCAGTTGGCACAGACCACTCCACCAAGCGCGAGAACGAAGGCGGCGTGAGGCCCAGGGGCAGAACAATGCGCACAATCCACAAAGTTAGGAGCCCAACCCGCAATTGAAAGCGCTCTAAGCAGATAAGAATCGAGAATTAGTGACGAATCGTGTTCATGTTTTGACAGCGAGCGCAACGCTCCTACGAGCAAAAGGTATTGCTGAGGAACAGAAACAGTGCCGGTAAGTTTCTCGGCGGTTTCAACCATGGCGCTGGCGGCCGTGTAGCTGGCATAGTCGTCGATGATCTCTTTGCCATATGACGAAAGCGACTCGACCTGGCTGACCGTATCTAAATTGCGCCCTTCGAAGAGTTGAACGTCGACCACCATAAATGGCTCAAGGCGCGAACCAAACTTCGATGCCGTGCGACGAACACCTTTAGCCACGGCACGAATTTGTCCATGGTTTTTGCTCAGCATCGTCACGATGCGGTCGGCTTCGCCCAACTTGTGGGTTCTGAGCACAACGGCTTCGTCTCGATAAAGGGGCACAGGTCAAGTATCCCTGCGCCTGGCTTGAAAAGCGGGTAGCTTAAGCCCGAATGGCGCGGTTGATGCCAGAGATGATTGCCTTCAGGGAGGCGGTGGCAATGTCGCCATCGATGCCTACTCCCCAAAGCACGTGACCGTTGACTTCTAGCTCGGTGTAGGCCGCCGCCTGGGCCTCGGCGCCGCTACTAAGGGTGTGCTCGACATAATCGAGAACGCGCACGGCAAGTCCCTGTTTTTCAATGACGTTGATGAAAGCCGAGATCGGTCCATTTCCGGTTCCCGAAACCTCAACCTCGGTCTTGGTATCGCGAAGCACAGCTTCTAGCGAAACAACGCCGTCCATTTCAGATTCAGTGCGCATCTTTTTAAGTTCGAAGCGACCCCACTTAGCGTCCTCGTTTGACGCAGGCAGATACTCATCGGTGAAGATGTCCCAAAGCTTTGCGCTAGACACCTCGCCGCCTTCAGTGTCGGTTTGGTTCTGCACCACTCGAGAGAATTCGATCTGGAGTTTTCTTGGCAGGTCGAGGTTGTGATCTGCCTTCAAAAGGTAAGCCACACCACCCTTGCCAGACTGCGAGTTGACACGGATCACCGCTTCGTACGAGCGACCAACATCCTTGGGGTCAATCGGAAGGTAAGGCACAGCCCAAACCAAGTCGTCTACGCCAACACCCTTGGCGCTGGCATCATGGTGCATGAGTTCGAAGCCCTTCTTGATGGCATCCTGGTGCGAACCACTGAAGGCTGTGTAAACCAAGTCGCCACCGTAAGGGCTGCGTTCGTGCACCGGAAGCTGGTTGCAGTACTCAACCGTGCGCTTGATTTCGTCGAGGTTGCTGAAGTCGATGTGCGGGTCGATGCCCTGGCTGAACAGGTTTAGTCCAAGTGTTACTAGGTCTACGTTTCCTGTGCGCTCACCGTTGCCAAAGAGGCACCCTTCGATGCGGTCAGCGCCTGCGAGGTATCCAAGTTCGGCAGCTGCAACTGCT
>JBBAMO010000138.1:0-3301 GCA_040402495.1 Rhodoluna sp. | reverse complement strand
TGAAAACTGTCGTAGTTAATAGCTACCGTGGGTTCAAATCCCACCGCTTCCTCCATAAAAAAAGACCCAGTATTTTGCTGGGTCTTTTTTATTTAAGCGGAGCGGGTTGCCTAGCGCTTGATGTCCGGCTCTAGGTAGATAACGCGAGCGGCTGGAACGGCCTTGCGAATCGAAGCCTCGGCTGCATCGATAACAGCGGCAATCTGTTTGCCGGTATCGCTCTCGGCAACTGCAAACTTTGCGCCAACCAAAAGTTCGTCGGGGCCTAGGTAAAGAGTCTTCATGTGAATCACCGATGCCACGCCCGGCGTTGCGGCGAGTGCTTCGCGAATGTGACCGGTGTCTTCGGCCGAAGCGCCCTCGCCAACCAGAAGGCTCGAGGTCTCGAGCCCAAGGACAACGGCCACCAAGACCAAAAGCACACCGATTGCAAGGGTGCCGATGGCATCCCAGATTGGGTTGTTAGTTAGCACAGTGAGACCTACGCCGCCAAAAGCCAATACAAGTCCGACCAACGCAGCAAGGTCTTCGAGAAGGATTACCGGAAGCTCTGGGCTCTTCGCGTGGCGAATGAACTGAACCCAACTCTTTCCTCGGCGAATGTGGTTTGCCTCTTTTACCGCGGTGCGAAGGCTGAGCGACTCGAGAACAATCGCGACGCCAAGAACAACCAAAGGCAGCCAAACCATTTCAAGTTCGTGCGGGTGTTGCAGCTTTGCGATTCCTTCGTTGATTGAGAAGAGGCCACCAACTGCAAAAAGCACAATCGAAACCACAAAAGCATAGATGTAGCGACTGCGTCCGTAACCAAAGGGGTGGGCGTCAGTGGCTGCGCGGCTCGCCCGGCGACCACCGATGATGAGCAAAATCTGGTTGCCCGAGTCGGCCAGC
This sequence comes from Rhodoluna sp., assembly GCA_040402495.1. GTDB lineage: Bacteria > Actinomycetota > Actinomycetes > Actinomycetales > Microbacteriaceae > Rhodoluna. The sequence goes on along the minus strand of JBBAMO010000138.1, from coordinate 2,410 downwards.
GAGTGGATACCTTCGGCAAGCATCGAGGCTGAGCCAGAAAAGAATGCCGCAATGAATTTGGTTACTGCGATGCCGATGTTGGCTAGCAGTGCGGCAATGATTGCGCGCATCGAACCTTGTGTGCTCATGATTTTCCTAAGGTGGCCAGAAGACCGAGAAGTTGTGTTCTTAGCCTAAATGACGACCTTGGGTTTGTTCGTCGGTCAGTTACACTGGTCGAACGCATCGGAGTGTTTTCATTCGTTAGAACTCCCCATTCGCCCGAGAGGCAACACATGACTCAAGAACTTGGCACTGCATACAAATACCGATGGTTGGTTTTGGTTGTGGTTCTTATCGCCGAAATGATGGACCTGCTAGACGCCACGATTGTAAATGTGGCCGGGCCTGCGCTGGCTGAAGAACTTAAGGCTTCGGCTTCAGACCTTCAGTGGATCATCGGAGGATACGCCTTGGCGCTTGGCTCTGGTCTCATCCTTGGTGGCCGCCTAGGCGATCGCTTTGGAAGACGCAATATGTTTATCTTTGGGCTAATCGGCTTCACCCTCGCCTCGCTAGCCTGCGCTCTTGCACCTACCGTTCTGGCTCTGATTGTTCTTCGTTTTGTTCAGGGCTTCCTGGGAGCCATGCTCTTGCCCCAGGGCTTTGGTCTGATTCGTGAGTCATTTCCACCACAAGAATTCGGCAAGGCTTTCGCAGCCTATGGTCCAGCTTTCGGCCTGGGCGGAATTCTCGGACCCATCATCGGTGGGTTCTTAATCGAGGCAGACATCGCCGGCTTGGGATGGCGTTCAGTGTTTTTGGTGAACCTACCGATTGGCATCGCAGCGGTGCTCTTAGCGGTTAAATATTTGCCAAAGTCGGAAGCAGACAAAACAGTCAAAATCGACCTTCTCGGTTCATTCTTAGTAATCGTGGCATCTGGGCTCTTGGTTTATCCACTAATCAAGGGGCAAGAGGCTGGGTGGCCACTTTGGACCTACCTAATGCTCGCGGGATCACTCGCGGTGTTTGTGCTGTTCGCTGTGATTGAGCGCGCCACGGTAAAGCGCGGCGGAACCCCGCTTATCGACGCTCAGATTTTTAAGAAGCGCGCCTACACGCTTGGGCTCACAGGCTTGGGCCTCTACTTTGCTGGCTTCACCGGCATCTACCTGATTCTCACCCTGTTCCTTCAGTTTGGCGAGAACTTCACCTCGGCTGAAGCCGCCATCGGCAACATTCCGATTGCGCTCGGCTCTGCCATCGGTGGAACCATCAGTGGCGCGTTCTTGGCCGACAAAATCGGTGGGCGCTACACGCTGCAGATTGGCGCGTTTGTGCAGTTGGTTGGCGTGGTGATGATGTGGTTTGCAGTGCCAACTCTGGAGAACTTCAACATCTGGCAGATGGTGCCCGCTTTGGTCATCTCGGGTATCGGCACCGGTCTGATTGCTGCCCCAATTTTTGACACCATCCTCACTACGGTCGAGCCAAACCAGAGCGGTTCTGCCAGCGGTGTGCTGTCGGCAGTTCAGTCGGTTTCTTCTTCTATCGGTGTGGCGATTTTTGGCACGGTGTTCTTCACCTATGCGCTTGTGGGTCAGGCCGACGATGGCTTCCGTAACGCGCTTCTCTTGCAGCTTGTGATCGTGGCTCTCTTCGCCGCGGTTTCTACGGTTCTGCCAAAGCGCTCAGCGCACTAGTTCTAACGCAGGTATGGTCGCAGCTCAACCTTGCGGTTGCACGCTTTCGATCCCGCCTTGGCAAGCTCGAGTGCGCGAGCGTCGTCGGGCGCTTCGATCAGCCAGAAACCTGAATAGTGCTCTGGCTCTTCATAGAGCGAACCTACGATGACGCTGTCGGCATCGTTGCGGTTATCAACAAGTTTGGCAGCCGCACCATGATTGATTCCTGCCGCGGTAATCCAGTGACCGTTGTCTTCAAGCATTTGGTTGAAGGCGTCGATCTGGGCCATTTCGTCTGCCCCAGCTTTTTCGGTTTGGTCGTCGATTACGAAGATTATGTATTTCATGGCTCTATCTTCGTGCATCGGCTCACTTAGGCTGAGAACATGATCGCGAAAGTCAAGAACGGGCACGAACCAAAGACTTGTGCGCGCTGCGGTCTGCCTTTTGAGTGGCGCAAAAAGTGGGAGCGCGACTGGGATTCGGTCAAATACTGTTCTGCAAAGTGCAAGGCCGGCCCCGCCGCGTCGGGCAAGTAGCGGGCTGGCTATGGCGAATTTTGAGCGCATCATCCTGGTTGCCTTCGACCAACTGAACCTCGAACGCGGCGCCCTGCGAACCGCGAACCCCGAGACCGACCTTGTTGTGCTGATTGAGTCGCAGCGCATGCTCACCGGCCGCAACTGGCCTACTTCCGCCTCGAGTTGCTGGTTTTGCCCCAAACCAAATTGCTGCACCTTGCT
>JBBAMO010000137.1:0-3314 GCA_040402495.1 Rhodoluna sp. | reverse complement strand
ATCAACGGCATGTATTGGTTCTTGGGCGAAAGCTATCAGCAGGGCAACGGACTTGGTGCCACTCGTAAATTGCTGCCTTTATTCACAGATTCATCTAAGACACACATGAAGTGTGTTTCCGGGGTAGTGAGCGATGTCGAAAAGCGTGCCTGGGCGCATCACATTCCTCGTCTGATGATTCTCAGCAACTTGGCGCTGGTGACCGGAACCAATCCGCAGGAGTTTCTAGATTGGATGCGCGAAAACTTTATCGACGCCAGCCAGTGGGTGATGGTGCCGAACGTGATTGGCATGGGTGTGCACGCAGATGGCGGCCGCCTGATGACCAAGCCATACGCCGCGGGAGGCGCTTACATCAACCGCATGACTCAGTACTGCAAGGGTTGCGCATACGACCCCAAGCTGAGAGTCGGCGAAACCGCCTGCCCGTTCACAACCTTGTATTGGGATTTTCTCGATCGACACCGCGAGGCCTTCGCCAAAAACCACCGCATGGGTCAGCAGCTCATGGGGCTCAATCGGCTTAGCGACCTGCCCGAACTACGATTGCGCGCAGCATCCGTGTTGGCCGGACTAGAAGCCGGCACCATCTAGCTCACTTCGACTTGAGCAAAAACGCGATCGTGTAGGCGACCGAAAAGCCAAACCCAACGATGGCGTACAAAACTGTGAACCAAGTTGTCGGCGCAGGAATCATCAGGGTGAGCACCCCCAGCGCAACAGCGCTGACCTGCATGACTCGGCCGGCAAGGCGCACCGCACCGATGCTGCCGTTTCGCGCGTTGGTGAACATGTTGCCTGCCAGCGCAACCAGTGTGATTCCAATCATGCGCATCGACCACTGCAGAGCATCGTTGGTTTCTAATCCGAGCAGCTGCAAAAACAGTGCCGGCAGGGCCAGCAAAAACAGCGCGCTGCTGCCGAAGACAATCGACCCGGCGGTGAGCACGTTGCGTAGTGCTGCTTCAGATTTTGTTTGATTCTTGTGAGTCACTTGCTTTCCTTAAATCTTTTGGGCAAAAAAGTGGGAGACCCGAAGGCCTCCCACTCTTTACATAGCTTTACTTAGTGCTTGAACTCGGTGTCAGCAAATTCCTTGCTGTCTTCAGCCGACTTGATGCGGGCGATGAAGAAGATGATTAGACCAAATACACACTTAGCCAAGATGTCTGCGATGCTGTAGCCGATTTCGCGGTTTACAACAGCCTCAAACGATGGAGCGCCAGTTGCGCCCATGGCGGTGATGAAGGTGATTGGGTAAACGCCCCAGGTTGCGATCAAAAGTACGCGAGCGCTCTTGAGCAGACCCTGAACCTTTGCCGACTGACCTGCGAGGCTCTTGCCAATCTCAACGAACAATACGTAAAGGATGTATAGGAAAGGAACGGTCGAAAGAGCGCCCCAAGTTCCGTCGTCCAAGCCGAATAGTCCGGTGTGCATGTCGCCAGGGTAGCCAAGCACGATCATCAGTGCGGCGGCTGGAATCAGACGCTTTAGCAATGATGACTGAACTGCACGGGCTAGACCCATTACAGCTACAAGCTCAACCAATAGCAGTGGAACGGTTAGGAACCAGTCCACGTAGCGGTAGCCAACGTTGTAGCCAGCGAAGCCAGCCTCAACGGTGCCACCTACGGTGTAGGCCTCGTTGAACGAGTCGAACATGCGGAAGTAGTGGTACGCAGCAATCGAAGTTACGGTTGCTGAGGTCATTACTGCCAGGCGGTACTTTGGAAGCACGCGGTCGCGAGCAATCCATAGGAAAAAGCTGGTGAAAAGCATGCTTGCAATACCAAGCGAAAGCATGTTGTAAACAGCTCCGTGTTGTACGAGATTCATTTTGTTACCTTTCATTGATCAATTACGGCGTTGTAAGTCATGAAGGTGATGACGCAAAAGATAGTGCCTGTGCATCATTGCCAGGTGTTGCGGCTTACAGATATAAGCCAACCTGAGAAAGCGCTGTGAACATTCCCTAGAAGGTAACGAATTGGGAACAAATTTTCACCGACTTTGATTGCCATGTGTTCGCGCAAACTCCACAGGAAGCACTTTCACATGGCCAAATTGCTGTATCGACTCGGTCTCTGGTCGGCTAAGCGGGCACTTTTCGTTGTATTTGGCTGGGTAGTAGTGCTCGCCGTCTCGGTTTCACTGATGCTTGCAGGCGGCGCAAAGCTGAGCCCTAACGTGTCGATCAACGGAATCCCATCAAACGTAGTGATTGACCAGTTAAAGAAGTCTTTTGCTTCGGCAAGCGGAGGCTCGGCGCAGATTGTTTTCCACAAAAACGATGGAACACCACTTAGCTCGTCAGAAGTGGCTCAGATCTCGGCCGCTATTGAGCAGATAAACACCGTTTCTGGCGTTTCCGATGTAATCAACCCGTTCACCACTCAAGACAAGCTCGACCAGAGTCGCGCAGACGCTGCCGATGGCGTGCAGAAAATCGCAGACGGGCAGACCAAACTCGACGATGCTCAGGCAGAGCTAGACGCTGGCGTGGTCAAACTTGATAAGGCCGAAAAAGACCTCAAGGCTCAGTCGAAGCAGCTAGAGGCGGGCATCGCACAGATGGAGTCGGCAGGTGCACCGGCATCGATGCTGGCGCCGTTGCTCGCAAACCGCGCACAAATAGCAGCCGGCTTTGACCAGATAGACGCTCAGCGCGCAGAGGTTGTGAATGGCCAAAAGATAATCGACGATGGCCGCGCCAAGCTTGTAACGAATTCGGCCAAGTTGGCAAGCGCTGCCAAACTGCTTGCCACCAGCAAAAACTTTCGCACTCTCTCAAGCGACGGCGCAACTGCCATTACATCCGTGCGCTTCGAGCAGTCGATCAACCTCGTAGACAAGGCCTCGTTCGAAAAAATCATTTCGACCACCGACAAGCTCAAGACCGATGCGATTCAGGTGGAATACTCCAAAGAATTCACCAACGACATCTCATCGATCATGGGCGTTGGCGAACTGATCGGTTTGCTCATTGCAGGAATCGTGCTGCTCGTAATGCTCGGCTCGATGATTGCCGCGGGGCTTCCAGTAATCTCGGCCATCCTCGGCGTTGGCATTGCAGTTACCGCAACCATGGCGCTGGCCAGCATCGTAGAGATGAACTCAACCACTCCGATGCTTGGCATCATGCTGGGCTTGGCTGTTGGCATTGACTACTCGCTATTCATTCTGAACCGCCACATCAAGCAGCTCAAAGCGGGAATTGCCCTTGACGAGTCAATCGGTTTGGCCACCGGCACCAGCGGTAACGCCGTGGTGTTTGCCGGCCTCACCGTTGTTATCGCGCTGGCTGCGCTCAA
>JBBAMO010000136.1:0-3319 GCA_040402495.1 Rhodoluna sp. | reverse complement strand
GGCGGCTACGGAAGCGCCTACCTTGCCAAGCAGGTTGGCCAAAAGTTTGCCCGCGGCCACCTACGGTTGCGCTGTAAACTCCAGAGCCGTCAGTGGTTGCAGTGCGAGTAAAGGTTCCGCCTGCGCCGGTGAGGGTTAGGGTTACGTCTGCACCTTCAACTGCCGTTGCACCCCAGAAGATCTTGCCGGCAAGGGTAAGAGTTGGGTTGCGGCGAGCCGAGCTGCTCGAAGTCTTGATTGCAACCGAGTGGCGCACTAGGCGGCCAACGGTGATGGTCTTTGAAACTGCATCGCCAGTGTCGCTGCCACAGCCAGCACCAAACGATGCACGGAGAGTGTAAACGCCACCGATTGATGGGCTAGCAACCGAGGTAGGTGCGGTGCGGCCGGTCTTGCCAGCAACAACTGAACGTGAGTTGCCGCCAACCCAACCTACGTTTACGTTGCAGTTCTTTGCTACGCGAGAAACAGAAACAGTGACAGAGTCGCCAGGAAGAAGGCGGCTGTAAGACGAGAGACCCAATGATGGGTTTGTACCAGCTGGGTACGCGTTAGCCACGCCTGCAGTTGTAGCGGCCAGAACGGCTGCGAGCCCCACTGCAATAAAAGCGGATGTTTTGGACATTTTCCCCTCCGAAAAAGTTACACCTCCAGCATACCCGCTTTAACCAATAGGATGGAAGGGAAAAGTGAACAAATAGCAACGATTTTTAACGGCAAATCAAGGGACAAAGAGGGGCCCGTTTTGAACCTTAGAGACTACTGGCACATCCTGCGCAAAAACTGGATGCTCGTCGTTGCATCCACTTTCATCGCAGCGTTCGCCGGGGCCATCTTCACCGTGGTTTCAACCCCGATGTATTCCAGCACCACCAGCCTGTTTGTCAGCACCCCATCGGGCGACAACACCTCAGATCTTCTCACCGGAAGCACATTTACCCAGCAGCGAGTTAAGTCTTACGCCGGCATCGTGTCTAGCCCATCGGTGCTCGACCCTGTTGTTACCGCGCTAGACCTTGCCGAAATCCAGGTAGACCTTCCAAAGCGCATCACCGCAAACGTGCCGCTAAACACTGTTGTTATCGAGATCACCGTCACCGACGAAAGTCCATTTCGTGCAGCAAGCATCGCAAATGCGGTTGGCGAAAGCCTCACCAACATTGTTGCCAGCCTCGAAACCCCAACTGGTTCTTCAATTTCGCCAATCAAGCTCAGCACCATCGAGCCAGGCACCGTTGCCGTCAGCCCGGATAGCCCTCGCCCACTGCTGAACATGGCGCTTGCTTTGCTGGCCGGTTTGGTTATCGGCTTTGGTATCGCACTGCTTCGCGAAAACCTCGACCTTCGCATCAAAAACGTTGATGACATTCCAGAGAAAGACGGCGTCGCGAACATCCTTGGTGGCATCGTGTTCGACGAAAATGCTGACAGCAACCGACTCGTTGTGCACACTCGACCAAAGAGCACCCGCGCCGAGGCCTTCCGCCAGTTGCGCACCAATGTGCAGTTTGTCGAAGCGGCTCAAGGCGCTAAGTCAATCGTGCTTTCGTCTTCGATTCCGTCAGAGGGCAAGTCGTCTACCATCGCCAACCTTGCTATCGCCATGGCCGATGCCGGGCAAAAGGTGTTGCTAATCGACTGCGACCTGCGCAAACCGAAGGTTCACAAGTACTTTGGTCTTGAAGGCTCTGTCGGACTAACTAACTACTTGATCGACCAAGCTCAACTCGAAGACGTTATTCAGCCTTGGGGTCGCAATGGTCTAAAGGTTTTGCCTGCCGGCCAGATTCCACCAAACCCTTCGGAGCTCCTGGGTTCGGCAGCCATGAAGAAGCTGCTTCTCAAGCTTGAGCAAGACTTCGATTTGATTCTTCTCGACACCGCGCCGGTGCTGCCGGTAACCGACACCGCGATTCTTTCGAAGATCACCGGTGGCGTTGTGATGGTTGTTGCCGTTGGCAAAACCACCAAGCCTCAGCTGCAGGGCGCGCTAGCTCAGCTCGAAACCGTAGGGGCCACTTTGCTGGGCTTTGTAATGAACAAGATTCCAACCAAGGGTGTAGACGCCTACGGTTACCACCAGGGCTACAAGTACGGCTACAAGTACGGCTACAGCTACTCTTACGGTGCTTACAGCGAGGTCTACGGCGAAGACGAAACTCCAGCCGCAAAGCCAGCAGCCACTTCCTCAGGGGGTTTTGCCGTTAGTAAGCAGAAACCGAAAGCCAGCAAGGCTCTGAAGGTTGCCGGCGAATACGTTCAGGTGTTCCAAACCGAAATCAAAAAGATCGCTGAACGCTTTAACAAAAAGAGCTAGTTCATGGCAGCAACTTTTCGCATACTCATGGTGTGCACCGGAAACATTTGCCGGTCGCCAATGGCCGAACAGATGTTGCGTCAAAAATTCGCTCAACGTAACATAAAAAACGTTGTTGTAGACAGCGCCGGGGTTTATGCAATGGAGGGGGCGCCAATGACTATCGAAGCAGGCGCTGCGATGAGCTCTTCGGGCTATTCGACCGAAACCCACATTGCCAAGCAAGCCACCGCCGAAATCATCGCAGCTTCAAATCTCGTGCTCACAGCCACCCAAGATCACCGCGGCGACATCGTGCGCACACTCACGCGAGCAAATCGCTACACATTCACCATCAAAGAGTTCGCCAACCTTGCCGCCTACGTTGCCCAGCCAGACCTCGATGTCGAGCTGCCTACCGCGACAGATCTTGAAGACAAACTCCTTATCACCTCCATGGCCCGCGGTTATGCTCCGGAGGTTTGGGTTGCAGATATTGAAGACCCCTACCAGCGCGGTCAAGCGGTTTTCGATGCCACTCGCGCAGAACTGGACCCACTGTTAGATGCAATCGCCGATTGGGCGGTGCTCAATGTCAAGTAGTCAAAGCCAGCAGATTGGCCGCAGCACGGGTAACACCAAGGTCTACGCCCGCAGGTTGATTCTCACCGACATCGCGGCTATTGCAATCGCCATTTTCGGGTCGTATCTGGTTATGTTCGACGACATCGCCATCACATACTTCGAGGGGCAATCTGTAGGCCTTCTACGTCTAAGCATCAACCCAGCCGGCCGCGCTTGGGCGATGGGCGTGTTTTGGGTGCTGATGCTGAGGTTGAATAATTCCCGTAACCACCGCATCGTTGGGCACGACAACGAGGAGTACAAACGCGTATTTGGCTCGGGTGTGGCTGTGTTGATGGCACTTGCGCTCTTCTCGCTGTTCTTCAAGCTCGACGTTTCCCGTTTGTTTGTAGGCCTATCAATTGCTTCGGGCACCGCGCTCTTGCTAATCTCGCGTTG
>JBBAMO010000135.1:0-3324 GCA_040402495.1 Rhodoluna sp. | reverse complement strand
CGACTATCTTCCCAACCTGCTGCTCGGCTTTTTTGTCTTCACCGTGATCGCATACTACCTCGAGGCTGTCGCCGGTCTTTGCCTTCATTGCCATCATGCGAAGTGCAGATGAAGCCGATGTCGAATCTCCGTCAGCGTTTACAAGCTGAACGTCGAAACCCGACTCTTTTACAAGTTTCACGATTTGTCCGGCCGGACGAGCGTGAAGACCAATCGGGTCGTTTACAGTTACGGATGCCTTGAAAGCCATGTGGGTACTCGCTTCTGGTGAGTGAAGTTGGGTAGGAGTTAAGGTTATCGGTTTATCGCTCACACTTGAGCGAATACCACTTATAGACCGCCTAAAAGGCATTAGTTTTTGTAGAAAACCTACAAATTGCAAGCGTTTTATTTATTATTACAAAAAGGTATATCGCGGAGAGTCGTTTGAATGTTACCGCTAACCTGATTCAAGCGGCCACCCCCGACCGCGAAAGGGATGCTCAATGGTGCGAATGCTTAACGAGATCGGCTCAGACCGCTGGTCTGGAGTTGCCGCTCTCGAAGCCGCAAGCATCCTAGGATTGCCTATTAGTGCCAACTATGTTGCGCACCTTCGCGAAAATAAGAAGAAGTAGGAATCCCCTTGACCCAACCAATCACGATTCCAGAGATCGTAATCGTCGGCCTCGAGGCCACAGACAAAGCCGACGCCGCTAGACAGCTTGCTCAAACTCTTGTAGCCGCTGGGCGCCTAACCGAGATTGAGCCATACCTCGCAGCAGTGGCCGCTCGCGAAGAACACTTTCCAACCGGCTTCGAAGGTGGGGTTGCCATCCCACACGCACAGAGCGACTTTGTCTCGGTTGCTTCGGTGGCAGTAGGCGTTAGTCCATCGGGAGTCGACTTTGGCGCCGAGGACGGCGACAGCAACCTAATCTTTCTTATCGCAGCCCCAGCCAGCAGCGAAGGAGCACACCTAGAGGTGCTTTCAAAGCTCGCCCGCAAAATCATGCACGAAGAGTTTCGCGACTCTCTGCTAGCCCAAACCGACCCGGCAGAAATTGCCAGCATTCTTACTAGAGAGGTACAGAACTAATGAAGATCGTTGCAGTCACCGCGTGCATCACCGGAATCGCACACACCTACATGGCAGCAGAAGCACTTGAGCAGGCTGCCAAAAAGCTTGGACACGAAATCAAGGTCGAAACCCAGGGTTCGGGCGGCGCACAGCGCGTAACCCAGGAATGGATCGACGAAGCCGAGATCGCAATCTTTTGCGTAGACCTCGGTGTTGGCGGTATGGAGCGCTTCAACGGCAAGCCATACGTGCAGGTTCCAGTTGCGAAGGCACTTCGCGGCTCAGAAGAATTGATCACCACGCTGATCGAACAAGCTTCCAATGGCACTGCCCCTCGAGTTGGTGAGGCGGTAGCTTCGGCTCCCGCTAAAGACAAGTCGTCAGACAGTGACAAGGGAGAAAAGAAGGGTTTCCTCGGAGGCCTCTTCGGCAAAAAATAACAAAGCTTTTTTGGCAACGTGCCATAAAAGATTCTCATTAAGAGCAATAGGAGGCTCATAGTGAACACTCCAAGTGTTGGAGCACGCCTACGTCAGTACCTTATGACCGGTGTGTCTTACATGATCCCATTCGTAGCTGCTGGTGGTATTCTCATCGCCCTTGGCTTCGCATTGGGTGGTTACCACGCATACGACGCAGCTGAAATGAAATTTGACCCAGCCGCTGGCTTCAACTTCCTTGAAGTCAAGAACTGGGCATTCGTCATTTTCTGGCTGGGTAAGGCTGCATTCTCGTTCTTCGTTCCTGTACTAGGCGCTTTCATCGCTTATGCAATCGCAGACCGCCCAGGTATCGCACCTGGATTCGTCGGTGGCGCTCTTGCAGTAGGCACCGATGGCAACCCACTAGGTACCGGCGCTGGATTCCTTGGTGCAATCATTGCTGGTCTATTGGCTGGTTACGTTGCCAAGTTCATCTCAGACTGGAAGGTTCCATCATGGTTCCGTCCAGTAATGCCAGTAATCGTGATCCCAGTACTAGCTTCGCTAGTTGTTGGATTCATCATGGTTCTAATCGTTGGTGGGCCTGTAAAGGCTCTGAACACCGCTCTTACTTCATGGTTGGCTGGTTTTGACACCACTCAGCTAGCAGTACTGGGTATCGTTCTTGGTCTAATGATGGCGTTCGACATGGGTGGCCCTGTAAACAAGGTTGCTTACGTATTCGCTACCACCGGTCTTGCTAACGCAGGCGACAGCACCTCTTCAACTCCAGCCATCATCATGGCTGCAGTTATGGCTGCTGGTATGACCCCACCTCTAGGTATGGCACTTGCAACTGTTCTTCGCAAGGGTCTGTTCTCAGAGTCTGAGGTTGAAAACGGTAAGGCAGCTTGGCTGCTTGGTGCGTCGTTCATCTCGGAAGGTGCAATTCCTTTCGCAGCTGCCGACCCACTACGCGTTATTCCTTCGATCATGGTCGGTTCTGCTGTGACCGGTGCTATCTCGGCTGCTGCCGGTGCAGGTTCGCTTGCACCACACGGTGGTATCTGGGTGCTCGGCCTAATCGGCAACCCAGCCATGTTCTTCGTAGCAATCCTTGCCGGTACCGTTGTTACCGCCGGTATGGTCATCTTGCTAAAGGGACTAGGCGCCAAGAAGTAATAACTTCAAAAACTAAGGTTGGGTCCGGATTCGTCCGGGCCCAACTTTTTTGTTCTAGAGTGAAGTTACTCAGGTGTGGAATGGGGGTTTCGGTTGAGCAGCACATCGGCACTTGCCCGTGAATCCTGGCTTCGTGCCAAATTTTGGGGAACCATCTTTGGCGTTTTTTCACGCGGCATAACCACCTACGATGCCTCCGGCAACCACAAGCCGCTGAGCCAAAAGATCACTTTGCCGGACGGGCCGCTAATCGTTGTGGCCAACCACAGTTCGCACGCCGATGCCGTTGCACTGGTAGCCGCGATTGGGCGAGTGCGCCCCGTGCTGGTGGTTTCGGCCAAGGATTACTGGAAGCAAGACGCCACGGCCGAGTGGCTTTCGGCGGGACTGGTGGGCACCTGGGCAATCTCACGCGATGGTCACGGCTACGAAGACCTAGCCGCGGTGCGGCCCAAAGTTGAGGCCGGCACAGTGTTGGTGGTTTTTGCCGAGGGCACTCGCAGCCGCGACGGCAAACTACAAGTTTTTCACTCGGGCGCGTTTCGCCTGGCGGCCGATTTGGGGGCGCGAGTTTTGCCCGTGGGCATCGTTGGGGCTTTTGCGGCTCTGCCCAAGGAGTTCGGCAGCACCGAAACGGCCGGCCTGAACTCTCATCTTTTC
>JBBAMO010000134.1:0-3332 GCA_040402495.1 Rhodoluna sp. | reverse complement strand
CCACGTGAATCCGCTTCTTGCCCTAGCCCAGTTCATTCGACTCGAAGAGCCTGATGCCAAGATTCTTGCATTGGGCACCGAAGAGGGGCTCGAATCCAGGCTTGTTCCCGAACGAGGATTCGAACTTCGCACCATCGCCCGACTGCCGTTTCCGCGAAGGTTGAATGCCTACACGCTTAGATTCCCGATGTTATTTGCAAGAGCAGTCAACGAGGTTGAGAAACTAATTCGCGACGAAGGCATCGATGTCGTTATTGGCTTTGGTGGCTACGCGAGTGCACCCGCTTACGAGGCCGCTCGAAAAACACGCACTCCCATCGTCGTTCACGAAGCAAATGCACTGCCTGGAATGGCGAATCGACGTGCAGCCAAGTACGCAAGCGCAGCCGGTGTGGCATTTGAAAACGCGCCGATTCACCGTGCTCGCTTTGTGGGCATGCCTCTTCGCCCGGAGATCGAAGCTTTAGGTAAGTTTCAAGATTCCGCAGCGGCACGCAAACACTTTGGGCTCAAGCCAGACGTGGTCACTCTGCTGGTTACGGGTGGCTCGCTTGGCGCCAAGCGAATTAACGACACCATCGAGTCAAGCCGCAAGGCGTTGTCTGCCGCGGGCGTGCAGGTGCTGCACATGGTTGGGTCTAGGAGCGAACTTGCAGAGGTTAGCGAGCCAGGTTACCTAAGGATTTCTTATTGTGACCGCATGGACCTTGCCATTGCCGCCGCCGACATTGCAGTTGCCCGAGCGGGCGCATCCACTGTCAGCGAATTTTCGGCTGTCGGACTGCCGGCAATTTATGTGCCATACGCCGTTGGAAATGGCGAGCAGGCCATGAACGCCGAGACCGTGGTTAAGGCCGGGGGAGCGCTTTTGGTTGCCGACTCAAACTTCACGCCTGAGTATGTGAACAGCACAGTGATTCCGCTGGTCTCAAGCACCAAGCAAATCAAGGCAATGGCTGTCGCCACCAAGTCCGTTGGTGTTATCGACGGCACCAAGCGCTTGTTTGAACTTGTTCAAAGCGTGTTGAAGCCGTCTCGCGCCTGATGCCGTTTAGTCTTCAACAGGAGAAACCATGATCAAACCAGACTTTACTCAACCCGTACCCGCCGACCTAGGCACGGTGCACTTCATCGGCATCGGTGGTTCCGGAATGAGTGGCATAGCCCGCATCCTGATTGGCATGGGGCACCGAGTAACCGGCAGCGATCTTCGCGACACCTCAAATGTCGCCGCGTTGCGAGAGCTCGGCGCGGTAATACACATCGGCCACGATGCTACGCATCTTGGAAACCCAGACACAGTAGTGGTTACCAGCGCGCTTTGGCCTACCAACCCTGAGTATGTACTCGCTAAAGAGCGGGGCATTCCTGTTATCCACCGCTCGCAGGCTCTGGCATACCTAACCACAAAGCACCGATTGGTTGCCGTTGCCGGTGCACACGGCAAGACAACCAGCACCGGAATGATCATCACCGCTCTTTTGGAGTTGGGTGTAGATCCTTCGTTCGTCAACGGCGGCGTAATTCAGGCTCTGGGTGCTTCGTCGGGTTCGGGAACAGACGACCTTTTCGTGATTGAAGCAGATGAATCAGACGGTTCGTTTCTGCACTATCAAACCGCTATCGCTCTGGTTACAAATGTTGACCCAGATCACCTCGACCACTACGGCAGCCTAGACGCGTTCGAGGCCGAGTTTGCCAAGTTTGCTCAGGGTGCAAGCGAATTTGTGGCCATAAGCTCGGACGATCCAGGTGCGGTGCGAGTTTCTGAGCGACTCATAGACAAGAAAATCATTTCGTTCGGCCAGGCAGCTAATGCCACGGTTCAACTCACTCGTGTTGACGCTAGCGGCAAAACCGTGAATTTTGACATCCAATACGACGGCCAAACACACTCGGCCTCCCTGCTGATACCAGGATTTCACAATGCTCTAAACGCCGCCGGTGCACTTGCCGTCTTGGTCGGTCTCGGGTTTGATGCAAAGCTGGCTCTAGCTGCACTTAGCACTTTTGCAGGCACAGAACGTCGCTTTGAGCTCCACGGTGAGGTTAGGGGAGTGAGAGTCTACGACGACTTCGCTCACCACCCAACCGAAGTTGAGGCAGCTCTCAAAGCCGCTCGCGCTGTGGTTGGAGAAGGTCGGCTCATCACCGTGTTTCAGCCCCATTTGTATAGCCGAACGAGATTGATGCACAAAGAGTTTGCCGATGCGCTTTCGCTAAGCGACCAGGTAGTGGTGCTCGATATCTATGCCGCTCGCGAGGACCCAGAGCCCGGCGTAACTGGAGCTTTGGTTAGCGACTCTTTTGATGATCAGTCAAAGGTGCACTACGTTGCGCTTTGGGACGACGCACCTCCCGTGGCAGCCGGTTTAGCTCAGAGCGGCGATTTCATAGTCACAATGGGCTGCGGCGATGTTTATCGCATGGTGCCCGCCTTGCTTTCCGCACTCGGCGAGTAGCAATGAAGCGCCCGGTATCAAAGCCAACCAATGTCACGCCGCTTAGACGTGGGCCAAATAAGTCTAAAAAGGCTCCTAAACCGCCCAAGCAGAGCGGCAAACGCCTAGACATTGCTTCGAAAGTCGCCGCCCGAAGAAACAAGGCATCCACGCAGTCGGTGCTCAAACTATCCGACTTTCGATCCGGCAGTAAACTCAAGCGCTATTCAATCATTTCTGCATTGGCGGCTTTCGGGCTTCTCTTTGCCCTGATCGCGGCAGCGGTCTTTAGCCCTCTTCTTTCGGTGCAAAAAATCATCATTCGCGGAAACGAGTTGGTGTCAACCAAGGCTCTAAAAAAATCTCTTGCTGGTGAAATCGGCAAACCACTTCCGCAGATCTCACAGACTCACATTGCAAGTTTGCTAAAAAAGTACACCTTGATTGAGTCGTTCTCAGCGATTAGCGCTCCACCGCACACCCTCATCGTTCGAGTGGTGGAGCGAACCCCAATTGCGATCGTCTACACGAGTGGGGCGTTCTATTACTTCGATCCCGCTGGTGTGCAAATAGGTAAAGCTACCGCAACCGATGGGCTGCCGGTTTTGGATATCAAGGGAACCCCGGCGAAGAGCGAAACGTTCTCGGCGGCCATCGATGTGTTGCTTGCTCTTCCCGCCAAGATGCTCCCGAAAATCGCCCTCGTTACAGCCAAGAGCACCGACAACGTCACGTTTAGGTTGCGCGGCTATGCCGGCCAAAAGGTGGTCTGGGGCGATAAATCCGACGCAGCCCTCAAATCGAAAGTGCTATCTGCTCTGATAGCGAACCAGGGCGCTAACGACCGCGTTACCTACGATGTTTCTTCGCCTGCGGCACCGACCGTTCGCT
>JBBAMO010000133.1:0-3359 GCA_040402495.1 Rhodoluna sp. | reverse complement strand
TCAGACAAAATTACCCGATTACCGAGCCCGTTTTTGACAGTTTGGGCAGAAATGCTGCCATCATTCGAACGTGACCCATAGGCTCGATCGCACGGATACCAACGGCGGTGTCGAAGATCGCGTAGTGCTCTGGCTTTAGCCCTGGAGCGTCTACAACGTGACCGTGCTGGCTGATGTGATCGACGATTGCCTCAACGGTCTCCTGCGAGTAGCCAAGACGGTGCAGAGCAAACGGAATGGTCTGGTTCACGATCTGCATCGAACCACCGGTTGATAGCTTCTTGTACTTCACTAGTGAGAAGTCAGGCTCGATACCAGTCGTGTCGCAGTCCATCATGAAGCCGATGGTTCCGGTTGGAGCAAGCAACGATGCCTGCGCGTTGCGCCAGCCGTTGCGAGCACCGATCTCGGTGTTTAGTCTCCACTGCTCGGTTGCAGCAGCGTGTACGGCAGCATCGATGTCCATTACTGGAACTACCTGCAGGTTTGCAGCCTCGTGCTTGTGCATAACGCGGTCGTGACCGGCCTTGTTCTTTGGGTAACCAGCGTAGGTGCCTACAACGCCTGCAAGTTCTGCAGAGCGACGGTAAGCAGCACCGGTCATTAGCGAGGTAATGGCAGCTGCAAGAGCAAAGCCTTCCTTGCTGTCGTAAGGAACACCGATAGCCATCAACAACGCACCAAGGTTGGCGTAACCGATTCCCAGCTGACGGAAGTCGCGGGTGGTCTGGCCGATTGCCTCGGTTGGGAAGTCTGCGAAGCAGATTGAGATGTCCATCGCGGTGATGATCAACTCTGATGCCTTGGTGAACTTCTCGGTGTCGAATGAGCCGTCTGGGTTAAGGAACTTCAGAAGGTTCAGGCTAGCGAGGTTACATGACGAGTTGTCTAGGTGCATGTACTCCGAGCAAGGGTTCGAACCAGTGATTCGACCGGACTCTGGAGAGGTGTGCCAGTCGTTGATGATGTCGTCGTACTGGATGCCTGGGTCGGCGCACTCCCATGCGGCCATGGCAATCTTGTCCCACAGTTCGCGGGCGTCGACTTCTTCGATAACTTCGCCAGTGGTGCGGGCGCGTAGACCGAACTTGCCACCGTTTTCAACGGCCTGCATGAACTCTGCGTTTACGCGAACCGAGTTGTTGGCGTTCTGGTACTGAACCGAGTTGATGTCCTTGCCACCAAGTTCCATGTCGAAACCAGCGTCGCGAAGAACACGAATCTTCTTCTCTTCGCTTGCCTTGGTCTCGATGAACTCTTCGATGTCTGGGTGGTCAACGTCGAGCACAACCATCTTGGCTGCACGACGGGTTGCTCCACCAGACTTGATGGTTCCTGCAGATGCGTCAGCACCGCGCATGAACGAAACTGGGCCTGATGCCGAGCCACCGCTGTTCTTTAGAAGCTCCTTCGAAGAACGAATACGAGAGAGGTTTAGACCTGCACCCGATCCACCCTTGAAGATAAGTCCTTCTTCGCGGTACCAGTTCAAGATCGAGTCCATTGAGTCGTCAACCGAGAGGATGAAGCAAGCAGAAACCTGCTGCGGGCTCTTGGTGCCAACGTTGAACCAAACTGGCGAGTTGAACGCGAAGACCTGGTTGAGAAGCATGTAGGTCATCTCGTGCTCGAAGATGGTGGCGTCCGCCTCGGTGGCGAAGTAACCGTGGTCGCGGCCGGCCTGGGTGTAAGTCAAAGCAACCCGGTCGATCAGCTGACGAAGGCTGAACTCGCGCTCTGGGGTGCCAACGGCTCCGCGGAAGTACTTGGTGGTAACGATGGTCGAAGCGTTGATGCTCCAGAACTCGGGGAATTCGACGCCACGCTGCTCGAAGATTACCTCGCCGTTCTTCCAGTTGGTCTGAACCACGTCGCGGTATTCCCATGTCACCTGGTCGTACGGGTGCACGCCTTCGGTGGTGTAGATGCGCTCGATGGTAAGACCTGCACCGGTACCTGCGTTGTTGCCGGTGAATGCTGAAGTGTCAGTCATTGTCTTGCCTTTCTTAGTTTTTTGGTTTCTAGTTTTGAATCCTGCCGACCGGATTACCGGTCGGAAAGTCTTGTTTCAAGTTCGCTCTCAGCCGACTCTGCCCCCATGGCCTCTTGGGCCTCCTGAGCTTCGCGATTGATTCGCAACACGGTAATGGCGGCCTCGAAGTCGTCGAGCGACTCCCAGCCCTGATAAACACTCGCGAAACGCATGAATGCGACTTCGTCGAGCTTTCTCAATGGCTCGAGTATTGCCAAACCGATGTCATTTGCTTCTATCTGTGACGATCCGGTGGCCCGAATGGTCTCTTCGACCGTTTGAGCAAGTAAGGCAAGGTCTGCTTCGCTGACAGGTCTCCCCTGGCAGGCCTTACGTACACCGTTTACGATTTTGTGTCGGCTGAATGACTCAATTACCCCGCTGCGCTTTGTAACCGTGAGGCTGGCGGTTTCACTCGTAGTAAAACGCATCCCGCACTCAGGGCACTGACGACGACGACGGATCGAGGATCCGTCATCTGAGGTTCTTGAATCGGTGACTCGAGAGTCTGCGTGACGACAAAACGGACAATGCATGTCGGCACCCTTTCACTCGATTCGCCAGCGAAAGTTATCCACAGGTTTCCACAGGATGGCACTATATGTGGACACTATTCGCTTAGCGGTCTCTATATCTTGTGGTTTGGGGTCTGTATTTGCAAATTTGCATGCTGCTCGGCGTGTCGCCAGAAGTTACGCGGATTTGGCCCATTCTTGTGGCGAAAAGGGCTGTATTTTTCCGCTAGTTAAATCGAGCAGCAACGGCATCGCCGTGGCCTGGAAGTCCTTCGGCCGCAGCAAAAACCTGAACCTGTGAGGCAACTCCGGCCAAGCCATCCTTGTCGTAGTCAATCAGCTGCTGAGCGCGCAAAAAGGTGTGCACCCCGAGTCCGGCTCCAAATTTGGCCTGTTGACCGGTTGGAAGCACGTGGTTCGAACCGGCAACGTAGTCGCCAAGACTGACTGGAGAGTATTTTCCGAGAAAAATGGCCCCAGCATTCGAAATCCGCGCAGCATCCTGGCTTGGATTTGCGGTGTGGATCTCGAGGTGCTCGGTGGCGTAGGCGTTGGCGAAGTCGATGGCCGCAGTCAAATCGTCTACAAGCACGATGGCGGACTGAATGCCTGCGAGTGCTGTCTTTACTCGAGATTGGTTATCTGTGCCCGCTACCACGCCCTCAAGTGCGGCTAGCACCTGATCTGCAAGCTCTATGGATGGTGTTACCAGCACCGCGGCTGCAGCTTCGTCGTGCTCTGCCTGGCTCACCAAATCGAAAGCAATGAGCCGTGCATCGGCAGTATCGTCCGCCAGAACCAAAATCTCGGTG
>JBBAMO010000132.1:0-3426 GCA_040402495.1 Rhodoluna sp. | reverse complement strand
GCCACCAGCATCTCAAAGAGAGTGAAGGCAAAACCGAACAGGAATGTTCCGGCACCGAAGGCTTTGAAAAGGCCCTCAGAGTCGAACAAGAAGAATGAAGTTGCCGAGAAGCAGAGCACTAGCAACAAGTGACCGGCGATCATGTTCATGGTCAAACGAAGTGCCAAGGTGACTGGGCGAAGAATGAAGGTCGAGAGGAACTCGATTGGAGTTACCAGAATGTAGAAGGGCAGTGGAACGCCGGCCGGGAACAGCGCGTTACTGAAGAACTTGATGCCGTGCTTTTTGAGTCCCGCGTAGATGAACGTTACATAAGCGGCAGCAGCCAAAACGATTGGCAAACCAATGAGCGAAGTACCAGCCACGTTGAAACCTGGGATGATTCCGGTGATGTTCATGCCGACTACCACGAAGAAGATTGTGGTTAGCAGCGGCAAGAAGCGGTCGCCGTCTTTTTTACCCAACTGGTCGTGAGCGATGTTAGTGCGCACAAAGTTGAGTGCGATTTCGCCCATTAGCTGAAAGCGGGTTGGAACGAAGTTTTTGGTCTTGAGCGACTTCTGGAACGAGCCGGAAACCAAGGTGAAAAGAATCAGTAGAGCAGCCACAACGATCAGACGAATCATCATGATTCGGTTGATTTCGAATGGGGTTCCCGCAAAAGCGATTACCTCTGGGTAAAACTCATCGATGCTAGGCGCGTGGAAGCCGTTACCCGATTCCTCGGACGATGCTGAAGACAGCAGGGTCAAGACGTTAGTAAGCAGCTTAGGCTCCTGTTTCGGGGCAAAGTTTTTGAGGCTTCACGGCGATTTACAGTGTGGGCAACCCAAGAAAAGATTTCTTGGGTATTAGCCAAAAGTCTAACAGCAAAAAAGTGCTGAAATGCCGAGAAAAACGGCGTAAAACCAAAGAATTTTGGCTATTTTGGCTAACTCTGAACTACGGGCACTCGCGAGCGCAAAACCGCGACCGCATCGATGGCGAGGCCACCCAAAACCGAGGCAACAATCGTGAAGAAAATCGTTGGTCTGTTTAGTCCTTCAACGCGGTTAAGCACGCTGAGAATGAGAACGAAAGCGATAACTTTTGCCAGCCATCCGCCAAGCACGAGACCGTAAAACCCGCCAAGTGGAAGCTTTCCGCCAACCCACACTGCGATCGCTGTGAGCGAGGTAAATGTCAACGCAATGGCAGAGCCGATCAGGGCACTGTAAAAGCCAGGCAGACCGACAGCCCAAAAGGCCAACGCTCCCCCAACCAACGCAATGGCTGTGATCAAAATGGCACCCTGAATCAGAACGGTTCTAAAGATTTGACTAGAAGTGGTGGCGCGCATTTTTCTCCGATTATTTGTTGACTTGAGCGGCGGTGCGCTTGACGATGAGCGGCCAAACGGTGAATAGGAGGCAGGCAAATAGGCCGACCAAGAAGTAGATCGAAACGAGCCATCCCGGGTAGAAGAACACCAGCAAGAAAGAGGTCGAAATCAGTGTGGTCCAAACGTAAAACACGATAACCGAGCCCATGTGGCTGTGCCCGAGGTCTTGCAGGCGGTGGTGAATATGCTTGCGGTCAGCGGTAAACGGTGACAAACCGGCACGGAGTCGACGAATAACGGCTAGCGAGAAGTCCAGTAGCGGCAACACCAGGATGGCTAGGGGCAGTAGTAGCGGGATGAATGCGGGCAACAGAGCATTCTTGGTGACTGCTCCTGCGTCTACCTGCCCGGTCACGGCGAGCGCCGAAATGGCCATCAGCAGACCCAGTTGGTAGGCACCGCTGTCGCCCATGAAGATCTTGGCTCTGTGCCAGTTGTGCGGCAAGAAGCCAATGCACATTCCCATCACGATGGCCGACAGCAAACCGGCTAACGAGAAGTAGTTGGTTGGCGAGGTTTGTTGGGCAAGCAGGTAGGTGTAGGCGAAAAACACCAGAGTTCCGATTAGCACCACACCGGCGACCAGTCCATCGAGGCCATCGATGAAGTTGACCGCGTTCATGATGAGCACCGTAATGAACACGGTGCTGATCAAACTGATTCCGAAAGAACCGATGGTTAGTCCATAAATGGGCAACGATACGATTTGCACACCCTGCCAGGCGAGCAAACCGCCCACCAGAAACTGGGCAGCAAGTTTTAGCGTCCAGTCGAGGTCGTACAGGTCGTCAAGCACTCCCACGGCAGTGATTAGGGTTACCGCTGCGACAATGGCGATTACCTGCCCAGGGTTGGCAAACACCGATGCAAACCAGCCGAGCGGCCAAGCCACCAGCATGGTGACTAGGAAGCCGAAGTACATGGCAATACCGCCGAGACGAGGCGTTGGCACCTTGTGTGCGTCGCGCTCACGAATTTCTAGGTGCAGGTTGCGCTTGGCTGCGAAACGTCGCACCAAATGAGTTGCAAAGAAGGTTATCGCCGCGGCGATAGCCATCATGAGCAAATAGGCGCGCACTAGCCCTGCACCTCTAGAAGGTCGCCAACCACGGAGCGAATCTTGGCTTGCGTTAGGGCACCCTGGCGCACGATCTTGATTTTGCCAACAACCACGATGCCGCCGTCGTCTGCCTTAGTTTCGGTTAGGCCGGTCAGATCAAGGATGGTTGATGCCTCACCCTTTGGGCTGTTGCCACCATCTAGGTAGACCTCTACGGAATTAGTAAGCATGGCTTCGGCCTGCGCGCAGGTAACTGCAGCTGGCTCGCCGGTTAGATTGGCGCTAGAAACCGCCAGTGGGCCAGTCTCTTCTAGCAACGCGAGAGCGATCTTGTGATCTGGCATGCGAATGGCAACCGTGCCGTGCGTATCGCCGAGATCCCAGGTGAGTGAAGGCTGCGAGCGCAGGATAAGTGTGAGGGCTCCTGGCCAAAAGGTTTCGGCTAGGCGCAACGCTGCCTGTGGAACGAATTCGGCAAGCGCGTGCATGGTGTTTAGGTTTGGAATCAACACAGGCGGTGGCGACTGACGGCCGCGACCCTTGGCGTTTAGCAGCGCCTGAACAGCCTTTGGAGAGAATGCATCCGCCGCGACGCCGTAGACGGTATCGGTTGGCACAACAACAAGTTGATCTTTTGCGATGGCTAACTTAGCAAGCCGCATACCGGTGAGCAGGTCGGTGTCGACAGAGCAATCGAAGATCTTCTGCATTTCACTCCTACCTGATAGCCGTTACCGCGCGGTCGCGATGGTTCAAATCTTTGTGCGACCGAACCTGTGTCCAGCCACGACTCAATAGTAGTTGGCGCACCTGTTCTGCCTGAATGTCGGCGTGTTCGATAGCCAAACCGCCACCTGGGCGCAACAGCCGCTGGGCAACATCGCTGACGGTTTTGACCACGTCGAGCCCGTCGTCTCCCCCATAGAGGGCCGACGGCGTCAACAAGCACCGCAGCACCATCGGCTCGCATGTTAGAACCGGCTCG